>JAFVYY010000095.1 GCA_017508405.1 Clostridia bacterium | reverse complement strand
CTTCCGTGTATACAGCTTCCTGAATGAGCTGAAAGAGAAGCACCCCGACAAAACTGTGCTTTTGGTCACCCACGGCGGAGTTTGCCGTGTTATCAAAACCTATTTTGAGGACATGACGAACGAGGAATATTTTAACTACTCGCAGGATAACTGCGCCCTTGCGGTTTACGAGCTTTAAGCTCCTTTAACGTATGCGATACGGCTCTCGCTCCCGCAGCAGACAAACAAAAAACAGCCACTCTGCGCACCTGCCATAGAGCAGGTACGCAGAGTGGCTGTTTTTTGTTTTTAATCTTATTTTATCTTGAATTCCATACAAAGAAGAGTCGTTTTCTCCTTTGTAACCGTCAGTATTCCGTCGGATGCTATTGCAATTATATCCTCACCGTCGGGATAGGTGATTCTAACGTCACCCTCCTTTGTAGCGGTGATAAAGGGAATATGATCTGCGCGAACAGCAAAATCGCCCTCTGTTCCTCGAAGAGCGATTTCTATGACGTCCTTGTCAAAGGCATTTCCGTCAGGAGTTGATACCACTAATTTATAGGCTTTCATTCCTGCTCCCTTTTCGCCTTTTCAACTGCCTCGTCAATTGTGCCTACAAAGAGGAATGCGCTCTCCGGCAGAGAATCGTGCTTACCTTCAAGAATTTCCTTAAATCCTCGGATGGTTTCCTTTAAAGGAACGTAGGTACCGGGGATACCTGTGAACTTTTCGGATACGTCAAAGGGCTGGGACAGGAATCTTTGTATCTTTCTTGCTCTTTGTACGAGAAGCTTATCATCATCGGAAAGCTCATCCATACCCATAATGGCGATAATATCGAGAAGCTCCTTGTAGCGCTGAAGGACCCTCTGTACCTCTCTTGCAACGAAGTAATGCTCCTTACCGAGGATGCTTTCATCAAGAATACGGCTTGTCGATTCAAGGGGGTCAACGGCGGGATAAATACCCTGTGACGCTATGCTTCTTGAAAGAACCGTTGTTGCATCAAGGTGGGCAAAGGTCGTAGCGGGAGCCGGGTCGGTAAGGTCGTCCGCAGGCACGTAAACAGCCTGTACGGATGTGATCGAGCCGTTCTTTGTAGACGTGATTCGCTCCTGCAATGCGCCCATTTCGGTAGCCAAGGTAGGCTGATAGCCTACGGCGGAGGGCATTCTGCCAAGAAGGGCAGAAACCTCGGAGCCGGCCTGTGTAAAACGGAATATGTTGTCAATAAAGAGAAGCACGTCCTGCTTTTCACGGTCACGGAAGTATTCCGCCATTGTAAGACCGGAAAGAGCAACTCTCATTCTTGCTCCCGGAGGCTCATTCATCTGTCCGTAAACCAAGGAGGTATTTGATAAAACTCCCGACTGCTTCATTTCGTTATAAAGGTCGTTACCCTCACGGGTACGCTCTCCAACGCCTGTAAATACGGAAAGACCGCCGTGCTCCTTGGCAATGTTATTAATAAGCTCCATAATAAGAACCGTTTTACCAACGCCCGCGCCGCCGAAAAGACCGATTTTACCGCCCTTTGAATAGGGGCAGATAAGGTCGATGACCTTAATACCCGTTTCAAGGATCTCGGTAGAGGTTGAAAGCTCGTCAAAGCCGGGGGCGTGTCTGTGGATCGTCCATTTTTCGTCCGATTCAACCTCGGGCCCGTTGTCAACGGTGTCGCCGAGAACGTTGAATATCCTTCCGAGAGTGGAGCGTCCGACGGGAACGCTGATGGAAGCGCCCGTGTCGGTTACGGGAGCACCTCTTTTAAGACCGTCGGTGGAAGCCATGGCGATACAGCGAACCACGTTGTCGCCAATATGCTGCGCAACCTCAACGGTGAGAGTTTTATCTCCCTTTTTTATTGTAAGAGCATTAAATATAGCAGGAAGCCTTCCGTCATCAAAGCGTACGTCAACGACAGGACCCATTACCTGACTGACGTAGCCCTTGTTAAGATTTTCCATAATAATATAAACTCCTTTTGAATGCAGAATTAAAAACGCAAATCCCCATAAAGGGACGCTTCTTTGCGTTGCAAAATGCAAAATCAATTAAAATACCGCAAGGAAAATACATTTGTAATTCTTACTGAGAATTGCCATCGCTTCCGGCGACGATCTCTGTAATTTCCTGTGTGATAGTACCCTGTCTTGCACGGTTGTATTTAAGCATAAGCTCGTCTATCATAGCCGTTGCATTCTTTCCCGCGGAGTCCATTGCGCTTCGTCTTGCGACCACCTCGCAGGCAAAGCTCTCCTTTACACAGGCATAAATATGTCCCGCAACGTAGGACGGAACGGAGCGCTCAAGCATCGTCATCTCGTCAGGCTCGAAAATTGCGCCCCCTGTGAATGATTTTTCACCCTTTGTCAAGGGGAGTATCCATTTTATTTCGGGAATCTGGCTAAGCATAGAAACGTATTTCGTATAGATTACGCCTACTCTTGCATATTTTCCTTCCTTAAACTCATTGCAAAGCTGCTTTGACAGCTCCATTGCGTCCGAGTGGGAAAAATGCTCGGATGAAATTACTGAAGCAGAATATTTTTCGCAGGATTTTTTGCCGATGGGGGTAAAATCGCTGTTTGTAAATTCCCTCGCAAAGCGAAAAACGTTTGCGTTATATCCGCCTGCAAGTCCTCTGTCTCCCGCAATTACAATAATTTTGGCAGGCCCGTCCTTTTCTGTGAGGAAGGGACTTTTTTCACACTCCCTCGAGGATGTAAGCAGGTCCACAATGGAAGAAACGCTGCTTGCATATTCCATGGCGTGGGAGCGAACGAGCTGAGCCTTGCGTATCTTTGATGAAGCTACAAGACCCATGGCCTTTGTAAGCTGAAGAGTGGAGCTGACGCTTTTTATACGGGTACGTAGACTTTTAATATCTGCTCCCATAGTTATCTTGTTACCTCCGAGATGGCCTTTTTCATCTCTTCAATATCTTCCTTTTCGTAGCTTCCGCCCTCAAGACGGTTAAGCAGGGAAGCGTATTCGTGTTCAAGCTTTTCGCAAAGACGCTTTTCGTATTCCTTAACCTGATTTACGGGTATGGAATCGAAATATCCGTTGATAACTGCGTAAACCACAACTACCTGTGCGCCTGCTCTTATAGGTGAATTTCTGTCCTGCTTAAGTATTTCTACGATTCTTTCACCGAGGGCAAGACGCTTTTTGGTATCTGCGTCAAGGTCGGAGCCGAACTGAGCGAAGGAACGAAGCTCTCTGTACTGAGAATAGAGAAGCTTTAGTTCGCCGGAAACCTTTTTCATAGCCTTAATCTGAGCGGAGCCGCCTACACGGGATACGGAGATACCGGGGTTGATAGCGGGCATAATGCCTGCGTTGAAAAGCTCGGTTTCAAGGAATATCTGTCCGTCGGTAATTGAAATTACGTTTGTTGGAATATATGCGGATACGTCGCCCGCCTGTGTTTCAATAATGGGGAGAGCGGTAATCGAGCCTCCGCCGTAGGCTTCATCCACGCAAGCCGCTCTTTCGAGAAGACGGGAGTGGAGATAGAATACGTCGCCGGGATAAGCCTCTCTGCCCGGAGGACGTCTTATAAGAAGGGACAATGCTCTGTAAGCTACTGCGTGCTTGGAAAGATCATCATAAATAATCAACACGTCCTTACCCTTTTCTCTGAAGTACTCCGCCATAGCGCAGCCCGAATAGGGAGCGATATACTGCAAGGGAGCGCTTTGAGAGACGGATGCGGAAACGATAATGGAGTATTCCATAGCCCCCGCCCTTGTAAGCTCGTTTGCAAGCTGAACAACGGAGGTGTTTTTCTGTCCGATGGCTACGTAAATACAAATAACGTCCTTGCCCTTTTGGTTGATAATTGTGTCAATGGCGATTTCGGTCTTACCCGTCTGTCTGTCGCCGATAATAAGCTCACGCTGACCTCTTCCAATAGGGATCATGCTGTCAATAGCGGTAATTCCCGTATGGAGAGGAACGCAAACGCTCTTTCTTTCAATAATACCGGGGGCCTCTGCCTCGATGGGCTTAAGCTCACGGCAGCCTGTGTCGCCCTTTCCGTCAATGGGCATACCGAGGGCGTCTACAACTCTGCCGAGCATTCCCTCGCCAACGGGAACCGAAACGACCTTTCCCGTTCTTCTTACAACGGTTCCCTCGTGAATAGAGCCGGAATCGGAGAGAATAGCTACCGATACGGTTTCGGTTTCGAGGTTCTGCGCCATTCCGTAGCTTCCGTCCTCAAATTCAAGAAGCTCGCTTGACATACAGTCGGAAAGACCGTAAACCTTAGCGATGCCGTCACCTACAAGAATAACCGTACCCGTTTCCTTCATTTCGAGACGGGCTCTGTAATTTTTTATTTGTTCTTTGATTATTGTACTGATTTCTTCGGGTCTTGCGCTCATGCCTTTATCACATCCTTTACATCACGCAATTTTGATTTAAGACTGCCGTCTATCACGGTGTCCTCTGTTTCAATAATAATACCGCCAAGTATACTTTCATCCGTTTCACAAGCAAGATTTACAGTCACCTTCCATTTCTTTTCAAGGGATGCTTTTATCTTCGCTTTTTCCTCATCGGTAAGCTCAACTGAGGAAATTACCCTTGCCACACGGGTCCTGCACTTTAAGTTATAAAGCTTTTCGTAATCGTCAAGGCATACGTCGAATCTTGATATATGTCCCTTTTCGCAAAGAAGCTTTAAAAATGAAAGGGTGTATTCGGAAACGAAGGAAGAAAAAGCGCCGTCAATACAGGATATCTTTTCTTCCATGGAAAGATTTGGGGATGAAAGGAGCGTAAGATATTCGGAGTCGGATCTGAAAACATCCGATACGAGCTTCAGCTCCTCGTAATACTTTTCAGCGGAATTTTCCTCACAGGCAAGTGTGAAAAGCGCCTGAGAGTATTCCTTTTCTACGTTATTCTGCATCGTTTAATTCTCCCATATCGGATATAAACGAATCTATGAGCTTTCGGTGGTCCTCCACCTTGATTTCTCTTTCTATAAGCTTTTCGGTGAGAGCAGAGGATACGTCAATTATCTGAGCCTTGATATCCTCCTCCGCCTTTTTCTTTTCAAGCTCCGCATCGGCTCTTGCCTGACGGATAATTGCATCCGCCTCGGTGTGAGCATCGTCAAGAAGCTTTTCCTTACGGCGCTCTCCGAGCTCCGTTGCCTCCTTGACTATTTCATCCGCCGTTTTGTGGGCTACGCTTAATTTTTCATTAAGCTCCCTTTCGGATGCTTTGGCAGAGGAAAGAGCCTCCTCGGCTTCGGCATACCGGGTATCGATCTTAGCCTGTCTTGAGTCGATAACTTTTTTAACGGGCTTGAACAGGAATTTTTTAACTATTAAAAAGAGTAAAAGAAGGTTTAAAAGGGAAACCACGATTTGCCATATATTGACTGAAATGATTTCCGATGCTTGCATATTCGCCTCCGATTAAGCGATGGTGCTTGTAAGAATTTCAACAAGCATATTGGGAGCAACGAATATAAGAAGAATTGCGATAACGAGGGCGTAAAGACCCGTTGTTTCCGCAATAGCGCATCCAACGAAAAGGGTGGATGTGATGGAGCCCTTTGCCTCGGGCTGACGTCCGATAGCCTCACAGGCTCTTGCAACTGCGTTACCTTCACCGATACCGGGGCCTATACCTGCAATCATTGCCATACCTGCGCCGAGAGCGCAAGCGCCTAAAATAATACCAATAGCGAGTTCTAACATTTTATTTTTCCTCCAAAACTTTATTTTCTGTGTTATGATTTTTTAATTTACTTTCCTTTTTAAGCTTTTTCTCTGCGCGCAGCTTCATATAAAGGTCAATGTTAAATGCTCCGGAAACGTAGAGCATGGTAAGCATTGCGAAGATGTACGCCTGTAAAAGTCCGCTGAATACGTCAAAGTATATTGACAAAACGGCGGGGATACCTATCTGGAAGAGAGGGATATCCGCTAAAAATCCCGGTGCCCAGCCGAGGGCAAGATGGGAAACACCCTGTAATGCGGTGGCAATAAGGACTCCGATTACCGTACCCGAAAGCACGTTGCCGTAGTGTCGGAGAGCCATTGAGATAGGCGTTGCCACCTCGCTGATTACGTTAAGAGGAGCAAGAGCGGGGGGCTCTGCAAAGCTCTTTGCGTAATTTAAAGGTCCGCATTTGAATTTATAGTAGGTGATAAGTCCGAATACGAGAATTGCCCATCCCGCAACGATGTTAAGGTCGGACGTCGGCGGGAACAGTCCAAAGAGGGACATAAGGCTGGAAAAAGCCGAAAGGGCAATAATTGCCGCTATAAATGGAGTAAATCCTGCGAAGTAGGGCCCCATATTATCCAGTACGAGAGCCTCAGCCTTTTCAACTATCATTTCCGCAATATGCTGTCTTTTAAGCTGGGGGCTTTCCTTAAGACCGTGGGTCATATAGAGGCAAAGACAGAATATTGATATCATTACCAGAGCGGAGTTTACCTGCGCCTCGGTAATCGGGAAATCCTGAATGGGCATAGGAATCGTAAAGAATATAAGCGCACCTGTAATCTCAACGCCATCGGTGGGGGGAGAAAACAGCACGGTTATTACAATAGCTGTAAGGATGGGAAGCACCATACCGAGAATTAGTAAAATGTCAACCGCTAAAAATTTGCGGCTTACCTTATTCAACGTCTTCCACCTCCCCGTCTTCGTCTTCTGCGGCGTCCCCAGAATCACCCTCGATTACGGGCGAATCATAAGGACCCATTCTCTTTACCATAAAGGAACGGATAAGAAGAGCCAGTCTCGGAAACAGTATGGGAACGACCGTTGCCCATATACTGAAGCAGGGGAGAAGAGCGCCGAGCAACGCAATACCGAACATAAAAAGCATACGTATCGCCTGCGATGCCTTCATAAGCTTCTTTGCGTAAGCGGGATCTCCCGAGGATACTGCCTTAATGATGGTCATACCGAGGAAGAAAAAGCTGACAATTCCCGCAGCGGCGCTGAGGATATTGCCAAGAAGCACCGTGTAATCCCATTTTCCGATAATTAAAAACACCGCTTGCATAAGGGCGGAAAATATCAGCACCCATGCGCCGACGAATTTCGTCTCCTTAAGAACGGTTTCGTGTACCTTTTTCAATAAAAACACCTCTTTTATACACGTGTGTGCGAGTTTATAAACTTATAATATACTATTTTTATGCCTTTGTCAAGGAAAAATACATGAAATTTATTGCAATGTGACGTGATGAGGCAGTAAAAAGCAATATAAAACGGCAAAGAAGCGTCTTTGCCGTTTTGTATTTACAGCTTAACGGTAATTTCATTACCTTTAAGAACAAGGGATATACCGAGCTCGCAGGACTCGTAATCAGCTCCCGCAACGCTTGATACAGAGTGTATATTGCGAAGTATGATTTTAGCGACCTTTGGCAATTTGTCAAGTAAAAAGCTTAACGTATTGCCTTTTTTCTCGCATTTTACGGTGAAAACGGGCTTAGCGTCCGTATCGTATACGGTACGCTCCGCTTTATCGGTGAGATTGAATACGTGCAGAGCTATATTATCGGCGTAATCGTAATCGGGCTTTGATATTTCATATCCCATGGGCAAAACGGTATTTTCTCTTACAAAAAGAGGTAAAGAGAAGAAATCGTAATTTTCGCTATACCATTTTCCACCGTTTCGCTCCTCGTTTGTAAGCAGGTGCGTCCATTTACCCTCGGGCAGATAGAAGTCTGCATCTCCGCTTTCCGTAAACACAGGGGCAACCAAAATACTCTCTCCGAGCATATATTGGGTGTCCAAGCAAATTGCGTTTTTGTCTTTTTCAAATTCCAAAGCCATAGCCCTCATAACGGGTACGCCCGATTTGCTTGCTTCCACAGCCT
>JAFVYY010000094.1 GCA_017508405.1 Clostridia bacterium | reverse complement strand
TATTTCAAGTGCGGCGATATGCGCTATGATATTTTCAGAGTCAGCCCTTTCTGTTGCGGTGGCTAACGGTACAAGCGAGGGATTCTTGCTTGCGGGCGGTGCTGCAGCAGTCGGATGCTGCGCTCAAATGGTAGGCTTTGCAGCTATGTCCTTTAAAGAAAACAAGTACAGCGGTATAGTTTCACAGGGGTTGGGTACAAGTATGCTTCAAATGGGTAATATTTATAAAAATCCACGCATTTGGATTCCTCCGACACTTGCCGGTGCAATCTGCGGTCCTCTTTCCACAATGATATTTAAACTCAAATGCTCGGGTGTTGCCGCAGGAATGGGTACGTGCGGACTCGTAGGACCTATCGGCGTTATTTCATCTACTGAAAGCAGCGCACTTCTTTGGATTGGCTTACCTCTTCTTTGCATAATTCTTCCTGCCGTTATTTCCGTAGGCGTGGGATATCTTTTCCGCAGAATAGGCTGGATAAAAGAAAATGATCTACTTTTGGAGAACTGACATGGCATACTGGATATGGCTTGACGATAACAAATATCCTGAATTTTCACATAATACAAGGGAGCATATTTTCTCGATAAACGAGAAGGGCTTCTGTATGGCGGAGTTCATTCAGGAGTATTCATTAAAAGGTGACGCAAAGATAAAAATTTGCGCGGATGCAAGATATGAGCTTTATGTAAACGGGCAACTGATAGGCAGAGGTCCGGCATCCTGCGGATCGGATTTCCTTACCGAGAGAATGGAGTACTGCTACTTTGATGAATACGAAATAACAGATACTTCCATTGCGAAAATCAAGGTTGTAGTAACGTCACAGGCTACCGCAATAAATGAATTTACATTTGGACATCCGGGTGTATTCCTTGAGGTTTTCGATGATACCGGTATTATTGGTGGAACTGATGAAACGTGGCTTTGCCGTCCCTTGACAGAAAGGAAGCATACCTTCTTTTCCGATTATACCGTCGACAGTGCGGAATACTCATACGCTAAAGCTATCCCCGACATCCATAAAATGAAAAAATCGCCTCTTGCACACCTTTGTGAAGAGGATGTGTATCCGTTGAATTTTGACAAAATAACCGTTAAAGGTAACGAAAAAAACGAAACGGTGCTGCTTTTTGATAAAATTTATTCCGCATTTCCCGTTATTTCGGTTAAATGCGACGGAAAAGTACACGTAAGAATCGAGAGCGGAGAAATTGACGGAAAAGCTAATGTGGGAGAGGATATTGTCTTAAACTGTAATAAGGTGCATATGTGTCAGAGAATGAGAAGCGTTGGATTTGCTCGTATTATAGTTGAAAATATGTCGGATAATGACGTAACGATTGATTCATTCAAGCTTATATATTCATTCTATCCAATAATAAACGAAGCGGGCTTTAAATGCTCTGACGAGCTTTTTAATAAGATATACGACGTATGTATGCATACTCTTAAAATATGCAGACAAAACACGCATCTTGATTCCCCCACTCATCAGGAGCCGCTTGCTTGCACGGGCGATTACTACATACAGGCTCTTATGGAATATTATAATGTTTACGATCCCACACTTACGGGATTCGATATATACAGAACGTCACAGATACTTGAAATTCAAAAGGGTAGAATGTTTCATACATCATACAGCCTTATGTTTCCCATGTGGCTTTACGATTACTTTATGTTTACAGGAGATAAAAAGCTCATAAAAGAGTCTAAAAAGGCGATGGAGTGTCTGTTTTCTCTCTTTGAAACATATGTCGCAGATGATAACGGACTTGTTGAATACGCTCCCGATTATATGTTTGTGGATTGGATAGCGATGAAGGATGCAGAGGATCCTTATAGCGATGCAAGAGATATAATGAGCCACGGAAAAAGCGAGGATTTCAGCCTTCATCATCCGCCAAAAGCACTTGGACAAAGCGTTTTGTGTATGCTTTACTATAGGGCGCTTGTTTGCGCTTCCCACTTATATTCTGCAATTTCAGAGAAAAAAACAGCGGACACGTGTCTAAAAAAGGCAGAATGTGTTAAGGCGGCAATAAACAGCAGCCTTTACGACGAGGGAAGAGGACTTTACGTTGGGGGACTTAACACTCCGGACAGATGCGAAAACGGGCAGTGGCTTCCCAAAAACGTAGACAGAGTATTCTATCTTAAGCAGGCAAATACTCTGGCTGTGCTTTTTGAAATAGCTCCAAAGGAAAAAAGAAAAGCTATTCTTGATTACGTCTGCAAGGATTTAAGAAAGGAAGAAATGCAGCCGTATTTCTTCAGCTTTTTACTTGATGCTCTTTGTAACGAGGATATGTTCTCTGAGTACGGATTTAAAATTATAAACGAGTATAAAAGCCTTATTGATAAATGCGATAAGGGTCTTTGTGAGGCGTGGGAATACGTAAATGGAGACTGCTCCCATGCATGGGGCGGAGCTCCTGCGTACGCTTTGAAGAGGGCAATTTCAGGATTTGAAATGATTGAGCCGGGGTATAAGAAAATAAAGCTATCCCCGAAGCTTTTTCAACTTGATTTTGCGAAATTTGAAATTCCTACACCTTATGGACCGATTTCTTTTGATATGAGCAAGGATGAATTTAAAATATCCGCTCCCCCTGAAATAGAATTAATATAATTATTAACGGCGCTCAGCTTTTTTACTGATCGCCGTTTTATTTTTCCACACATTGTCAATACTATAAAAAACAAGGAGGAAAAATATGAGAACTACTATAAAAAAGGTCAACGCAAGAGAAATTATTGATTCAAGAGGAAATCCGACAGTGGAAGCCACAGTGCTTTTGGAGGATGGGACAAAGGGTGTGGCATCGGTTCCCTCAGGAGCATCAACGGGTATTTTTGAGGCTCACGAAAAGAGGGATGAGGATAGCGAAAGATATTTCGGCAAAGGCGTGCACGGAGCCACAAGGGGGATCAGAGAAGAAATTTCTCCTGTCATTGAGGGAAAGAGCGCAAGGGATCAGTGCGCTGTCGACCACGCAATGTGGTCCCTTGACGGAACGGAAAATAAAAGTAATTTGGGAGCTAACGCCATTCTTGCAGTATCTCTTGCAACGGCTCACGCAGCATCAAATTATTACAGACTTGATCTTTTCAGGTATCTTGGAGGAGCTAATGCAAGACGGCTTCCCGTTCCTATGTTTAATATTTTAAACGGCGGAGCTCACGCATCTAATAACGTTGAAATTCAAGAATTTATGATAGTGCCCGTGGGAGTCAGCGCCGTGTGCGAAGCAGTGAGAGCGGGATGTGAAATTTATAAGACCTTAGGGTCAATATTAAAGAAAAACGGGTATTCCACAGCGGTAGGAGATGAGGGCGGATACGCCCCCGATCTAAAAAACGATGAAGAGGCGATTTCCCTTATTTGTCAGGCTATAAAGGAAGCGGGATATACGGAAAATGAAATAAAAATTGCACTTGACGTTGCATCAAGCGAATGGTATGAAAGCGGAAGCTACAGAATGCCAAAATCAAATAAGGAATACACGGCAGAGCAGCTTATAGATTATTATGAGAAGCTTATTGATAAATACCCGATAATATCTATTGAGGACGGTCTTAGTGAAACCGATTATAACGGTTGGAAAAAGCTTACCGTACGTCTTGGTAATAAGGTAATGCTGGTTGGAGACGATCTGTTTGTGACTAATGAAAACCGTCTTATTAAAGGTATTTTGGAGGGACTTGGCAACGCAATTCTTATAAAACCAAATCAAATAGGTACTCTTACAGAGACATTAAATGTTATTCGTACGGCAAATGAATCAGGATATAAGTGCATAATATCTCACCGTTCAGGCGAGACGGAGGATACGACGATTGCCGACCTTGCCGTTGCCGTAAATGCGCCCTTTATCAAAACGGGAGCTCCTTGCAGAGGGGAAAGAACCGCCAAATATAATCGCCTTACCAAAATAGAAATGATGTTGGGGTGCGGTTCGATATACGGTAAAATAAATCTCAAGCAATAAAAATTGCAGACCCGCTTATCGGGTCTGCAATTTTAGTTTTTATTGCTCTGGCTTCTTAAAATATTTCATAAGAATTATAACCATTATAATAAGTGTAATGGGAAATACAAGACTGAAAAGGAAGCCCATTTTAAGATTTCCTCCAAAAGCGGAAGAAACCATACCCGTAAGGTAAGGACCGCTTAAGCATCCAAGATCACCCGCAAGGGCAAGAAGACCGAACATAGGAACACCGCCCTTTGGCAATCTGTTGGTTGCTATACTGTAGGTTCCCGGCCATAGCATGCCGCTGCCGATACCGCACATGGCACATCCAAGCAATGATATTATTGGAATCGGTGAGAATATGGCAACGAGATAGGATGCTACGCATATGGATGCGGAAACAAGAATGCCCTTTTTCAATCCTATTCTTTCGGAATTCATAGCATAGAAAATACGTGTACTGCCCATAACGACGGCAAAAAGACACGGACCGAGCAGATCGCCTACCCATTTTTCAACACCAAGACCTGCTTCTGCAAAAGCGGATACCCACTGACTCATCGAAAGCTCGGTTGCGCCTGCGCACAGCATCATAACGAGGAATACCCAAAACAGCTTTTGCTTTATTAGATCGGAGAAGGAGCTTTCCTCAGCCTCATCGACAAGTGTGTTAATCGGAACAAAGCAGAAAAGTATGAGGTCAACAGCGGGAATTATGGCCCATATAAGGGATAAATATTCCCAATTTTCAATTCCGACGGTGCGGAAATAAATTGTGGAAAGAAGAACTACACCCATCTGACCCCAACAGTAGAAGGAGTGGAGCATACTCATAATAGCGCTCTTTCTCTTTGTTGGGCAGGCTTCAACGATAGGGCTGATAAGTACTTCGATCAAACCTCCGCCAAGACCGCAGAATATCATTGCTATTTCAAGAGCAAGAAACTTATGAGAAAGAAGCTTTGGAAGCATGGGAATCATAACAAGACCTATAACTGAAAGAGACTGCGCTATAATAACCGAGCGGCGGTAACCGATCTTACTTACGTATTTAGTACCCAAAAAATCAATTATAAGCTCTGTTATGAAATTAGTAGCGATAAGAACGCTTAACTGCAAGATAGTAAGCCCAAATTCCTTTTGAAAGGTTATGAAAAGGAGAGGGGCAAAATTTATAAGAATAGCCTGGGTAAAATATCCGAGGCATGAGGCTGTAATAGTAGCCTTGAAGCTTTTTTTCAGCATATAACACCTCTTATAATAAAACTGCTACTATTTTACCATATAAAAAATTAAAGTCAATACTTAATCGACAAAATTTACAGAGTATTCCTTTGTCCAAATGTCGAATTGAATAAGCCACGCCACAAGCTGAGGAGCGTCCATCAATTGACCGAACCAGGCTCCGCCCTTTGAAACAACTTCGTCAAGCTTGGATCTGTCAAGATGCTCGGAAAGGAACCCGCCTTCACTCAGTCTGGAGTTGAGAATTGACAAAACGTTTTTGAGGTATTCCGGATTGTGTGTTTTAGGATAAGGACTCTTTTTACGCCAGAGTATCTTGTCGGGCAGTATGCCCTTCATACTGTTGCGAAGTAAGGATTTTTCTATACCGTTTTCAAATTTTATATCCCAAGGAACGTTATAAACAAATTCAAATATTCTGTGGTCAGCAAAGGGAACACGTATTTCCACTCCGCTTGCCATACTCATTCTGTCCTTTCTTTGAAGTAAGGAGGTCATAAAATAATTTACCGAGAGATATGATGCTTGACGGGACATCTTCATTTCACTGCTATCATCCCTGAGTGTTGGGCATTCGTTTATTGTATCTCTGTAAATTTGTCTGATAAAGTCGTATCCTGTGTCGCAATTTAAACCTTTAAACAAGGAAGGACGGAGCTTCGGGGAATGAATCCAAGGGAAAAAGTCGGAATAAAGCATTTCCGGTCGATAGAACCACGGATATCCGCCAAATATTTCATCCGAGCATTCTCCGCTTAAGCCAACAGTATTTGTTCTTTTGATTTCTCTGCAAAAATGCAAGAGAGAGGAATCAATATCCGCCTGCCCGGGCAGATCCCTGTATACCGTGGCGTCATAAAGCTCGTTTGCAAGACTTTCGGTGGGAATTGTCAGCACCCTGTGGTTGGTTTTTAAGCAATTTGCAAGATAAACTGCATAATCGTCGTCTCTTTCGGGTTGGAGCATACTGCCTTTAAAGGATTCCTTGTTGCCTTCGTATTCAAATGAAAACGTATCGAGAGTCTTGGATTGCTTTTTGTATTCCTTACAGGCTATAGCCGTTACAACGCTTGAGTCAAGACCGCCTGACAAAAGAACGCATAGAGGAACGTCCGAGACAAGCTGACGCTTTACCGCATCGGTAACAAGATAATTAGTTACGTCAACGGCATAATCTCTGTCCTTAAAATACGGGATAGCTTTGATCCTCCAATACCGCCGCTTTTTAATGCCGTTTTTATCAAAAGTCATACACTCTGCGGGCAATAATTCATAAATATCCTTAAAAACGCTTTTTCCGCATACGGAATTGGGGCTTAAATAAAGAAGCTCCCAAAGTCCTTGTCTGTCAACCTTTGATGAAATTTCGGGATGAGTCAGCATAGCCTTGATTTCGGATGCGAATATTAAAGAGTTACCTATTTCCGAGTAGTAGAAGGGCTTAACGCCGAAGCGATCCCTTGCGGCAAAAATTTTCTCTCCGTCATAAATACAAAAGGCAAATATCCCGTTCAAGTGGCATGGGCAGTCGTCTCCGTAAAGTATATACGAATAAAGCACAACCTCCGTATCCGAGCTTGTTTTTACAAAAATATTTCTTTTGGCAAGCTCTCTTTTTATTTCTTGACAGTTATATATTTCACCGTTATATACGATAGTATATTTTTTATTACCGTAGACGATGCTCATGGGCTGATGTCCGTTTTTTAAATCGACAACGCTCAGTCTGTTATGACCAAAGGCTACGTTTTTGTCATAGAACAGATCGCTTTCGTCAGGTCCGCGGTGCTTCATTGTTTTATTCATTCTTTCAACAGTTGGCAGATTGTTATTAACGTCGTAAAAATTCACAATACCGCATATTGAGCACATACATACCTCCAACAAATCAGTCTTTTAATATTATATGCCAACGGAAGAAAATAATTGCAGGAAAATAAAATTGAGTATGCAAATAAGAAACAAAGCCAACGGCCCCACGTTATAATAATAAAAAGACGGGCACTGTGCATAAGGCCCGCCTTTTCATTATTGCTTTTCTTCCTTGAACAAGGATAGCGCATCGTATACGCTGCGAACGTCGATTACTGATACGTTATCCGGTATTTTCAATTTCTCCTTGTGGGATTTTTGAGGTATTGCGATTACGTCGAATCCAAGTCTGTATGATTCGTTTATACGCTTCTGAAGATCGGTAATAGCTCTGCATTCACCGACCAAGCCGAGCTCACCCATAGCTATAACGTTTTGCGGTACGGGAATATCCTTTATACTTGATATAAGAGCGAGGGCAGCGGCAAGGTCTACGCTTGGGTCATCAAGCTTTAGTCCGCCGACAACGTTTAAATAAATATCGTTTTGGGAAAATTTAAGACCGAGTCGTTTTTCGAGTATGGCAATAAGCATACACATTCTGTTGTAATCAAGACCGTTTGTAGCTCTTCTCGGTGAAGGAAAAGCGGTTGACGTAACCAACGCTTGAACCTCGGCAATTATGGGGCGTGTGCCCTCCATTATACATACAGCACAGCTTCCCGAAACACCGATAGGTCTGCCCGAAAGTAGCATTTCCGACGGGTTGGGCACCTCGCAAAGGCCTATGTCAGTCATCTCAAATACGCCGATCTCATTTGTTGACCCGAATCGGTTTTTGATGGCTCTTATAACTCGGTATGATTGCATTCTTTCGCCCTCAAAGTAGAGAACAGCATCTACCATATGCTCAAGAACCTTAGGACCGGCGATAATGCCTTCCTTATTAACGTGTCCGACAAGGATTATGGAAATACCCTGACTTTTTGCTTTGGCAATAAATTTAACGGCGCATTCCTTTACCTGATTTACGCTTCCCGGAATTGAAGCTGACGCAGGGTCGAACATGGTCTGAATAGAGTCGATAATTATAACCTCGGGCTTGATTTTATCGGTTTGAGCTATTATATTATCTACGTTTGTTTCGGTCATGAAAAAGGTGTTAGCTCCTTGAATCTCAAGGCGTGTAGCTCTCAGCTTAAGCTGTCCTGTTGATTCCTCACCGGAGACGTAAAGTACCTTCGATGGCATTTTTGCACAGATCTGCATAAGCAGAGTTGATTTACCGATGCCCGGCTCGCCCGCAAGGAGAATAACGGAGCCGCTTACAATACCTCCGCCAAGGACACGGTCAAGCTCACCTATTCCTGTTTCGGAGCGGATATATTTCGGTATTTCCATATCCTCGAATTTAACGGCTTCGGCACTTTCTGAAATTATAGATACCCGTTTGTTTTTAGGCTCAGGAATCTGCGTATATGTTTCTTCACTGAATGTGTTCCAGCTTTTGCAGGATGGACACTGTCCCATCCATTTAGGGCTTTGATAATCACATTCGGAGCATACGTAAACTGTTTTATTTTTCATTTTGTATCCTTTATTTTACAATGTTTTACATTAATATTTTATCATAGCTATACATCTTTGTCAATACAGCCGTTTAATGAGGAAAGAAAAACGACAAGAGAAATATTTCGTCTGTATTCCTTGGTCTTAAAAAGTAATAATTCCTCTTCGTTTGACATGAATCCGCATTCTACAAGAACTGCAGGACAGGATAAATTATGCAGAACGTATATGGAGCTGTCAGCTGACTTTATTTTTCTTTGGTTATCATTTTGAATGTACGTATGCGTATTTTTTTGTATATTTTCGGCAATAACCTGACTGTATTCATTGTTGTTGGAGAAATACACCTGCAGTCCTCTGTATTTGGATTTGGAAAAATTATTCATATGTATTCCGATAAAAACAGGATTTTCTTCCTCTCTTGTTATCCTCACTCTGTTCTTTAAATCATAAATTTTCTTCTGCCCTTTGTAGTTGTCAAGATCTCCGTATCGGTCGTAGAGAAGCGTATCGTTCTGCCTTGTCATGACCGTGTGATTGCAGTTAAGCTCAAAAAGCATACACAGGGTCTTCGATATTTTTAAATTAATATCCTTTTCAAGAGTTCCGTCTGCAGCTACCGCTCCGGCATCCTCGCCTCCGTGTCCCGCATCTATGACGAATGTCACATAACCGCTGTCCGAAAAGGCAGGGGCAGGTGTACGGTTCCGGCTATTTTCTCTGCCGATAAACCACAGAGAGAATATGATTGTCAGCATTGTGATAAATATAGCTATCAATCCGTATTCAAACAAATATTTAGTCTTAGACATGTCAAAAAATCACCTCATCACAATTATATGATGGGGTGATTATTTGATATTCTATTATTTTATTCTGTATACTTCTTTTGCGTTTTTATAAGTTATTTCAGCCACGCTCTCAAGGGAAATATCATGTATCCTTGCTATTTCCTCCGCTGTTTTCACAACGTAGCACGGATGGTTCATTTGTCCTCTGTATGGAGTTGGCGGAAGATAGGGTGAATCGGTTTCGATAAGAATTCTGTCAAGGGGACATACAGCGCAGGCTTCCTTCGGCTTTTTCGCATTTTTATATGTTAAAGTACCTGAGAAGGAAATATACCAGCCTAAGGATATAAGCTCCTTTGCCATTTCAGCACTGCCGCTGAAGCTATGGAAAATACCTTTTACGGTTGGGTATCTTCTTATTACGTCCATACAGTCTCCGTGGGCATCTCTGTCATGTATTACTACGGGAATTTCAAGCTTTTTTGCAAGCTCCATTTGTTTTACAAAGAAAACCATTTGCTTTTCAAAATCGCTGTCCTCGTAGTGGTAGTCAAGACCAATTTCTCCAAGGGCGACAACCTTATTTTCCTTGAGCAGATTTTCAAGCGTTTCAATTGCTTTATCCGCATCGTTGTAAAGCCTTATATCGTAGGGATGTATTCCGCATGTAGCATAAATCTCATTAAATTTTTCTGCAAGCTCTATGCTCACATGGGAATTATCAAGATTAGTTCCGATGTTTACGATATTGCAAACACCGTTTTCGAGCTGGTGCTTTATATAGCCATCTGTTCCGCCATCAAATCCATCCTGTATACGCAAATCATCAAGGTGAGCGTGGGTGTCAAAAAGCATCATAATTATCTTACGCGCTCTCCGTTAGGGGTGTCTTTATCAAGAAAGATCACTCTTACGGTTTCCTCGCCTGACGCAAGTATCATACCGTTGGATTCAATACCGCAAAGCTTAGCAGGGGCGAGATTTGCAACCATGACCACCTTTTTGCCGATAAGATCCTCGGGCTCATAGAATTTTGCAATACCGGATACAACCTGTCTCTGCTCGTAACCGAGATCAAGCTGGAGCTTCAAAAGCTTCTTTGCCTTGGGAACCTTCTCGCACGCAATGACCTGAGCTGTACGAAGCTCGATTTCGGCAAATTTATCAATACCGATTATAGCGCAGCCCTCCGGCTTTTCAGGCTTCTTTTCGGCATCTTCTTTAGCCTTACGCTCCTTTTCAATCTGTTCAAGCAATGCCTTCTCATCAATTCTTGCGAAAAGAATCTTTGCATCGCCTACGGATACGCCGGATTTAAGCAGACCAAATTCAATTTCATCATAGGAGCAAAGGTCTGTATTTATCTGTTTAAATATTTCTTCGCAGGTCGTGGGAATAAAGGGGGAGAGCATTACGGCTCCTATGCGGATAGCCTCAAGAAGATTATACATAACCGTTGCAAGACGCGGCATGGTTTCCTCACTCTTTGCGAGAATCCAGGGTGTTGTTTCATCAATGTACTTATTAGCGCGGCTAAGCATATTGAAAACCTCGGTAAGAGCATCTGCAACTCTGTAGCCGTCCATAAGCTCACAAAGCTTTGAGTATGCATGCGCGCAAGCATTCTTAAGCTCCTTGTCAAGAGGAAGCTCCTCGTTTGGCGTGGGAATGACGCCGCCAAAATATTTCTTTGTCATAGCAATTGTTCTGCTTACAAGGTTTCCGAGATTGTTTGCAAGGTCCATATTATATCTTGTAATTATGGATTCATAGGTAATGCTGCCATCGTTTGCATAAGGCATTTCGCTGAGAGCGTAATATCTTACGCCGTCAACACCGAACTTCTCAGCAAGCTCATCTGCATAAACAACGTTTCCTCTGGATTTGGACATCTTATCTGCGCCGAAATTGAACCAGGGGTGGCCAAATACCTTTTTAGGCAAGGGAATATCAAGAGCCATGAGCATAATAGGCCAGTATATGGTGTGGAAACGGACAATGTCCTTACCGATAATATGAACATCAGCAGGCCAGTACTTTTGGAAGAGCTCCGGCTGAACCTCGTTTGCAGGGTCGTATCCGAGACCTGTTATATAGTTGGAAAGTGCATCTATCCAAACGTAAGTAACGTGCTTAGGGTCGAAGGTTACGGGAATACCCCAGTCGAAAGATGTTCTTGAAACGCAGAGATCCTGAAGTCCGGGCTTAAGGAAATTATTTATCATTTCCTTTTTTCTGCTTTCGGGCTGAATGAAATCGGGGTTATCCTCGATATATTTCATAAGGCGATCCGCATACTTGCTCATTTTGAAGAAATATGCTTCTTCCTTAGTTTTCGTTACCTCACGTCCGCAGTCGGGACACTTGCCGTCAACAAGCTGTGTTTCGGTAAAGAAGGATTCACAGGGGGTACAGTACCAGCCCTCGTAGGAGCCCTTGTAGATATCGCCCTGATTATAAAGCTTTTCAAAAATATGCTTTACTGCAGTTTCGTGATAGTCGTCTGTGGTACGTATGAAATGGTCGTATGATGAATTCATAAGATCCCAGATACCCTTGATTTCATCAGCAACCTTGTCAACGTAAAGCTTGGGCGTAATGCCTGCTTCCTTTGCAAGATCCTGTATTTTCTGACCGTGCTCATCAGTTCCTGTCATAAAGCGAACGTCATAGCCCCTTTGTCTTTTGTATCTTGCATACGCATCAGACATAATTACCTCATAGGTGTTACCGAAATGGGGCTTTCTTGATGCATAAGCTATGGCAGTCGTTAAATAGAATTTTTCCTTGTTCATAGTGTACTCCTTATTTAACCTCGCAACCGCCAATGTAAACATTGTCAATTTCGGGGTTTGTAATATCAGATATTGTTATAAAGTCAGCACGATAGCATTTTGCGATTTTTCCTACAAAATCAGCCTTAACCATTTTAGCAGGATTGATCGTTGCATATTTTATCGCTTCGTTCAGGGAAATTCCGCAGAATTTCATTAAATTTTTCATAGCGGTAAACATTGTAAGTGTGCTTCCCGCAAGAGTTCCGTTTACATCAACTGCACGGCCCGCGCGTACGTACACGTCCGTACCTGCAATCTTATAAAGTCCGTCAGCGCAGCAGGTTGCAGACATTGAGTCTGTTATAAGAACAAGCTTATCCTTTGGCTTTGATCTGTATGCAAGCTTTACCATGGCGGGATGAACGTGATCGCCGTCACAAATAAGCTCCGCATATGCTTCGTCACAGTTGAGAGCGCATACTGCGGCACCCGGCATTCTATGGTGAATCTTCGTCATAGCGTTGAACGTATGAGTAAATGAGCGGGCTCCTGCCTTTATTGCTGCCATAGCCTCTTCATATGTGGCGTTAGAGTGGGCAATGCCGACCGTTGCGTTAAGCTCCTTTGCCTGTTCCAAAAATTCTCTTGCACCCTCAAGCTCGGGAGCCATAGAGAAGTGAATTGGGGGAGGCATCATAGAGAGCGTAAGAGTATTAAGCTCTTTTTTATTTGGAAGGGCAAGATACTGAATATTATGGGCGCCCTTCATATCGGGATTTAAATATCTTCCCTCCATATGCACTCCGAGAATGGTTGAATGACCGGCTCTTGTATTAAGTCTGTTCTGATTTATTGCGAATATGGAATTCATAAGATGAGATACAGAGTCGGATGCAAGAGTAGCCATCAAGGATGTTGTACCTGCCTTAGCATAGGTACGTATCATAGCCGGAATATCGGTATCCTTCGCATAATTGAAATCGTATCCTCCGATACCGTGTGTATGTACGTCTACAAGACCGGGAATAACGTATTTACCCTCTACCGATATTATTTCGTAGTTGTAAGGAACCTCGTCCCTTGTGATATCTTTAATATAACCGTCCTCACAAAGAATATTTGCGGAAACGAAGGTTTCGCTGTTGGAATTAAAAATCAATCCGCCTGTAAATGCAACGCGTTTCATAATAACCTCCTTATAT
>JAFVYY010000011.1 GCA_017508405.1 Clostridia bacterium | reverse complement strand
TAAAAACGGCAGCTTTTCATTTTCTGAGGATAGCGGAGAGCTTTTCAAGGCTTGGCTTGGCAATATGAAGGATATGATGTGCGATGAGATGGGAGAGGTTGGAATGTACTTTTTCCACATCCCAGATCCCGCACATAAAAAGGAAAAGCTTACTATCCATTGCATTATCGGCGACAGCTGTGTTTTCGATCATAAGGTTGATGGTATAAGCTGCTCCGAATGGATCGACAACGCCATTGGTGGCAAAATTCAAAAGGTCGGACTTGACCTTTTATAAACACTTAAAAATAAAGGACATTATTTATGGAAAAAATTATGTACAAATTTTATGACAAGGAGAGGGAGATAAGATTTAGTAAATTTGATCTGCCTCAGCCTTGGATAAACTATCTTTCAAACGGCAGAATACACGCCTTTGTATCACAGGCGGGTGGTGGAATGAGCTGGTGGCTCTCGCCCATTGCTTTTCGTATTTCACGATACCGTTTTTACAATATGCCTATAGATTCTCCCGGATTCTATATCTATATACGCATGAAGGACGGTACCGTATGGTCGCCGACCTTCCGTCCCTCTGAAACGGCGGTGGATATGCGAGAATCTGCTCACGCACCGGGATATTCTACCTTTACGGCTAAAAAAGGCGGACTTGCGGCTACCTTAAAACTCTTTATGGCACAGGATTACGATACACTGATATGGGATCTTAAGCTCAAAAACGAGAGCGGAGAGGATATAAGCTGTGACGTGTTTGCTTACATAGAGCTTTCACAATTCCTTTCAAAGGAAGAAAACACGCTCGGATACTACTTGAAATGGAATACAAGAGCAGTTTACGACAAGGAACTTGATGCTATTACCTATGCATATACAGCTTGGATGCACCCACGTGCAAGCGAGTCACCTCTTGTATATTTCGCATCTGATGATAAAATAGAATCTTTCTGCTGTAACCGTGATATTTTTTGCGGCAATTACAGAGACGAGAGAAACCCTATAGAGGTTGAGAATGGTATGCTTTCCTGCACAAATCTTCACGGTGGTGAACCATGTGGAGCTTTACATAGACAAGTATCTGTAAAGTCGGGTGAAGAAAAAACGACTTATTATTATCTCGGCGTTACCGAGGGAGCACTTTCGGATTATGATAATGCTGTTTCCAAAACGAGCGAAACCCTCGCAAAGCTTCGTACCACAGGAGCCGTTGATGAACAGTTCAAAAAATGCACCGAATGGTGGAGTGAGCATCTTTCGGTGCTTAAGTGCAATATTCCCGACAAGGACGGAGAGAGGCAGATAAACACATGGACACCCCTCCAATGCGTACATACCGCCCGTTACTCAAGATCCATAAGCTCATCAGCATCGGGTGTCCGAGGCATAGGATTCAGAGATAGTGCCCAGGATATGCTGGCTCAGGCATACAGAAAGCCCGAATGGGCGTATGAAATGCTTGAATATTTAGCGTCACAGCAATTTGAGGACGGTCATCCCGTTCATATTATGTGGCGAGAGGAGCGAACTCCCGCCCAGGATATAACCCGCTCGGATAATCACCTTTGGATAGTATATCTTACTTATGCAATAATTGCAGAAACGGGAGATATGTCGATTCTCGATCGAGAAATACCATACCTTGCCCCCGATAAGATAAATCACACAGGCAGTGCTACCCTTTGGGAGCATTTGCTGCGCGGAATAGAGTTTACGGAAAACCACCTCGGCGAGCACGGCCTTCCACTTATTCTTTACAGCGACTGGAATGACCACATCGGTCCCTTTGGCAGACGAGGCAAGGGTGAGAGCGTTATGGTTTCAGAACAGCTTATTTATGCTCTCAGGCAGCTATCCGAGCTTGCTTTGATGCGTGGAGAGGATGAGCTTGCAGCGAAATTCAAGGACAGAATAAAGCAGCAGGAGGAGGCACTTTCAAAATATGCCTGGGACGGAGATTGGTATATTCGTGGACTTGATGATGATTCATTACCAATTGGCTCCCACTCGGCAAAGTATATGGACATTTGGCTCAATGCACAAAGCTGGATGATCATCTCTGGCGCAGGCGATAAAGAAAAAAATACTCGTGCTATGAACAGCGCAAGAGAAAAGCTTGATACCGGCCTCGGTCTTCTTCTAAATGCTCCCGGATTCCCGAGCTGGCCGGCAAAGGAATCGTCAATGGTAAACGGCTTGCCTGCAGGCTTTTCCGAAAATGGCGGAATATTCGTTCAGGCAAACTGCTGGGCTATTATGGCAGAAGCACTGCTTGGCAGAGGTGATATTGCCTGGCAGTATTATAAGCAGGTAATGCCGCATAGCGTTATTAAAAAGATGGGCGTAGAGCGTTATCGCTCCGAAGCATATGCTTATTGCTCAACGATGCTCGGAGTTGCAAATGAAAAATTCGGTTGGGGTGTGGTCTCCCAGGTGACGGGAACAGCCGCCTGGATGGACGTTGTAGCAACGCAGTATATCCTCGGAATAAGACCTACTCTGAAGGGACTTCTTATTGATCCCTCCATTCCTGCAGAATGGGATAGCTACACCGTAGAGCGTATATACCGAGGACATAAGCTACATATCAGCGTGAACAATCCCGATCATATATGTCACGGAGTTAAGTCGATAACTATAAATGGAGATCCTATTGATATTACGGGTGGCGCATACATCAGCGAGCAGTCTATTGCAAACTTGGATGACGCACAAATAACCGTTATTATGGGATAATAGTAAATACTACAAAAGGAGTCGGATATGAGTGGAGTTAAAAGAAAGCACATTGGTTTAAAGATAGTACTTGTGGCTTTGGCGGCTATAGTAATTATGGTTGTCGGAACAAGCTGTGTATTATTTAAAACATTTTTGATGAAGCACCCCGAATTAGAGGGCGAACCGGAAGTGGGCAAATGGTATCGCATAACGCCCGAAGCAGCAAGATCCTCGAACGGCAAGGAGTGGCACGGAATTTTTAGAAAAGGATCTGAAAACAAGCTTGTAGTATACTTCTTCGGCGGTGGAGTTAGCATTACCGAAGAGACGAGCAGGGGCGGTAAAGAGTTTTATGCCGAGGATATGACAGGACAAGACTTTGTTGCAAC
>JAFVYY010000093.1 GCA_017508405.1 Clostridia bacterium | reverse complement strand
GCAGGGCATAAATGGAGCGAGAATAGCCGTTGCACGGCGCTCTCTTTCGTTACGGATGGTACGGCAAGCCATAACGCCGGGGATAGCACAGCCTGTTCCTATGATAAAGGGAATAACGGATTTACCGGAAAGACCAACCTTTTTAAAGATGGGGTCAAGAACAACAGTTGCTCTTGCCATATAACCGCAGTCCTCAAGGAGTGCGATTAAGAAGTACATTACCATTACAAGGGGTAAAAATCCCACTACGGCAATTACGCCGCCTATAATACCGTCAATAAGAATGGATGCCCATACGGAATCGCTGTTTATGGCTGTGGCAAGGGCGCTTTGACCAGCTTCCATCCATCCCGTGATAAGATCTGCAAGCCAAACTGCAGGACCCGACTGTGATATCCAGAATACTGCCAGCATAACAAGAGCGAAGATGGGAATACCCGCCCACTTATTTGTAAGCACGGCGTCAACCTTATCCTGCTTGTTTTCCTCATTTGTGAATATCTTTCTTGTTTCAACCGACGCTACCACACCGTTAACAAACTCAAAACGGGCTCTGTCGGCCGTGGCAACGGCATTTTTGTCGCTGAGGTTGATATTTTCCTGTCTGAAAGGGGCGTTCTGACCCTTGCCCACAACGGACATAACTGCCTTGATTACATCCATAAGACCTCTTTTAGATATGGATACTGTTTCTATAACGGGACAGCCAAGCCTCTTAGAGAGGGAAGCAACGTCAATTTCCGTTTCCTTTTTCTTGTTGATATCCGCCTTGTTAAGCGCCACTACTACGGGAATACCAAGCTCAAGAAGCTGAGTCGTGAAGAACAGACTGCGGCTTAAATTAGTCGCATCCACGATGTTTATGATTGCATCGGGATTTTCGTTTTTAATGTAGTCTCTGGTAACGCTTTCCTCTGAGGTAAAGGGGGACATGGAGTATGCACCGGGCAAGTCGACTGCCACAAGCTCCTCATTTCCCGTATATAGGGATTTTTTTATTTGATGTTCTTTTTTGTCAACGGTAACACCGGCCCAGTTGCCAACCTTTTCGTTACTGCCGGTCAGGGCATTGTACATGGTGGTTTTACCGCTGTTTGGATTGCCTGCCAAAGCAATTCTCATATATTTTCCTCCTTACGCTCAACGCGTATTAATTTCACTGAATCTGTCTGAGTTAGCACATGCTAACCACTCTTTCAAAAAAAGAAGAAGAAAACTCTTCTTTTACACAATAATAGCATTGGCAAGAGCATTGTCAATACTGTATCTACCATCCTTGATAGCTACCACGCAACCGCTTCTGCGACGCTTGATAACCGTAATAGTTTCACCGCTGAAGCAACCGAGAGAGAACAAAAAGGAGTTAAGCTCTTCGTCATCCGTTTCAATAGCTTTGATTACGTATTCTTTTCTTTCCTCTGCGTGAAGTAAGGTCATATCGAAGCCCTCTCTTTGGTAAAATAAGGAGTTAGCCTCTGCTAACATACAGATTATAGCATCCGATTTTCTGTTTGTCAATAGGTAGGAAAAATTTTTTTGGAAAATTTTGATGGTTAGCAAAGAAGCCGATAGCTTAAGAACTTTTTACAAGAACGGCGGAGGAGCCATGTAGCGAAGCGCAGAGCGGTAAGCGGAGGATCGACCGCCACGGTAAGACAGTCGGATCCCGCATTAAACAATGTGCTGTTCCCTGTATTTCTTTATTTTATAAAGAATGTAGTCTCTCGTTACGGTCTCGTCCTTAAGAAAATC
>JAFVYY010000092.1 GCA_017508405.1 Clostridia bacterium | reverse complement strand
TTGGAAGCTTTATCTCTGCTAAGCTTTTGCAATGCATAAATGCGCTCATTTTTATTGCGGTTATCCCGTCAGGAAGATTTACCTTTGTCAGATTTATACAAGATTCAAAAGCGCTTTTCCCTATGTACGTTACACTGTCGGTTATGACAAATTCCGTAACTGTTGTACAATTTTTGAATGCATTATCTTCTATTCTCGTTACAGGTAAATTATTATATGTAGAGGGTATAACTGCTTTAGTATCCTTTATATTCCCAATACCTATTACAGAATAGAATGTACCGTCATCGCTTATTCTGTATTCAAATCCGTCTATAACCGACTTTGCAGGTATTATGGATTGATATATCAGTATCTCATCGCACAAAGTACATTTTTTACCGTCGGTAAGTCCTGCGCTTGTAATTGTCGGCTCTTTTCCTACTATCGTTTCTTCCTCGTGAACACATTTCTTGGGTGTATCCAACGGCGGTAAAGTAGTTACGTTATCATCCGTGGTGGTTGTAATATCATTTGTTGCAGTCGTAGTTACGTCATCTCCGCCGCAGGAAAGAAGCGTAAGGGTCATTATACACATAAATAAAATCAAGATTGAATATACCAGTTTTTTCATAGCTTGCCTCCTTTATTAAATTAACGTACACCTTTTCATTTATATTTTACCATACTTGGTAATTTACTGTCAATATTTTTATTTCTTACCGGTTTTCGGCTTATCTTTAATGCCCCTATACATATATAACTCGATTTTTTCTTTTGGGAAATAATTTTTAAATATTTTAAAAAGAAAACACCCCTATGTAAGCTACGCAGTCTTACACAGGGGTTGATTTTAAATTTAATGCTTTTTTACAATTTCGTAACCGTTTTCGCTGAGCAGCCAATATGCGTCGTCAAGAAGCTGGAAGTCGTATTTTATAACGTCTGCCTGTGCCTTGGTTATGCCTCGGCTTTCCGCTATTACGTCACGGAATATCTTAAGGCCCTCAAAGGTGGTAAGGTTTCCGTGTCGGCGAAGCTCATAGCTTTTACCCTTTTTCTTTTCCGTTACGATTTCATTAAGAGATGCGGGAACAAAGCCCTTGGTTATCATAAAGGAGTTCCAACGATAATGCTCCTGTATTGCCATATTTGTTCTTCTCGTATCCTCAAAATCAACGGGGTAATTCACTATTTTCTTGCCGTCGCAAACGGTATCCTCTCTATATTCAGGTTTGCTTTCACCCGCATATGCATCAAGATAATCGCTTTCGGATAGGGCGCTATCAGCACCGTTCTTTTTGCGGTAATCAAGTCCCATCATATGCAGCTTTGAACGAAGACTCAAGCATGCGTACACGTTTGATTCTCTCTCAAACTCGGTAAGAGATGCGTACCATTCGCACTCCGCATTTTCATAAACCTCCGAAGCCGACTTTGGCTCGCTTCCGTCATCCTTTGTAAGCTCGTATTCGAGAGCGTAAATTCTGTGTCTGAGCTTTGCCATTGACGTGATCACGTCATCGTTTATCTTATCCATATTATAAACGACTCTGCCCTCGTCGCCTATCATATAGCATTCCTTATTTTTGAATATGTCGTAATCACACTCACCGCTGCGTATCTTAACGAAAATGTACGTGTTTTTAAGACCCCATTCACGTTTTTTTGCGACGATCTTATGAGCCATATCAATATTTTCGAGGTCCGTACCAAAGGAAATTACAATATAGTTAAAGCTGTTTTCTTTATGTATCTTATTCTTTAAGTAGATATAAAATTCCTCGTCGTTTACGTCAAGCTTCTTGGGATTATGCTCAATATCTGCGGGCAAGGTGGGCATAGGAAGATATTCTATTCTTCCGTTAAACTCACCCTTTTTCTCCCCCTCTATTATATCCTTAAACTCGTTTTCAAATCTGTAATAGCTGTGATTAAGATTCTTCTTGTTTTCGATATTATTCTTATCGAATACGTAATAATGAACCTGCTTCAAATCAAGCTTGCCGTCTTCGTTTCTACAAAGGAGCTGATTGTTTGCAACAGATGTTAAAAAGATCTGCTGATTGGTTTTTCCGAAGCCTACAAGGGCTACGTTAACGTCAACTCCGTCCCTTATAACGGAATCGGAATAATCTATTTCCTTATCCGTCATAAACTCTGTAATCGGATATTTTTCGATAAAGTCGGAGGCTATCATTCTATACTTGTTTACGTATCTTATGCAGCCGTGGGATTCCTTGGCTATGGTGGTATATACGGTTTCGTGCTTGGGTGAGCCGAAAACGTACACCTTAACACCGCGGAGCGCCCCTGCCAGCTTCTTAATATCTTCCTTATCAAAGTAAGCGCCGGCTACGGAATTGATTCTGTGGCAGAGGGCGATATTTTTCTTATCATCCCCCGTGTTTACGATTACGGAAATCGACCTTACCTTACCGTCAAGGCATTTCTTTATTTCATTCAAGCAATATTCGTCTATCTCGTTTATTCCCTCTGCATTTTCCTTTGACGCGCTTTTCGAAATGCATTTTACAGAGCTTGTATAAAGCTCCTTACGGTCGTCGGCGCTTATTTCGTCGATAAGCATTGAGGGGAGCTTCTTTTCCGATTTATATATCTTGACGTTCTGCTTATTAAAGCCGACCACCAAAAGCTTCTCCTCGGTAACGTTTTCCCATTCTTTATTTTCTCTCCAAACTGCGATACGGCGGCAAAATACGGAAAAGGCAAACATAACCGCATTTATCGTAACGAAGGCAAAGCAAAGATAAACGGCTACCGTGTAAACGTCGGATTTATCCATAAGCTTTGAAATATCGGAAATATCATATTTAAGCACTACCAAGTCAATTGACGTCTTGATGGATTTGAAAAAGGAGAAAAAGAAATCCGTTCCCTCATATATCATACCCAACATAAACAAAGGAATTGCGGCAACGTAGATTATAAAGCAGCTTCCTTTTTTGAATTTGCTGATAAACTCCACTCTCGCCTTTCTGTCACGCTTTTTGATTTCATAGGCGTGCCAACCGAAAATTACTGCAAGAATAAGAATAATCAAAGCCGATAAAATATTATAAATAGCCATAAAAATCTTCCTTTCGGGTTTTCTTGATTCAATTATACCCCTATGCGGAAAAAAAGTCAACAAAAAGAAGGGTAAATGCACGTAAATATACTTGCTTTTTATTGAATATTACTATTTTCTGTGGTATACTGTATTTGACTGTGACCGTAAGTTCAAACCCTTTTTGTTAAGGAGCTTTTTATGAAAAAAACAAATTTATTCTCATATAGCATAATGCCCCTTTTTACAGACAGACTCGAGGAGATCTGTCAGGATATCAAGGAGCAGGTTGAAAGCGGAGTTTGCGAGTGTCCCCTGTTCTCAATGACCCTTTGTCCCGAGGGCAATCCCCCTGCGGATAAGGCAACCGCTCTTGCAAAAAAATACAGTCTTTTCAAGGAAAGGCTTGATAAAATGGGTATAAAAAGCGGAATACTCGTTCAGGCATCCGTAGGTCACGGTTGGATACTCGGCGAGATGTTTCCCTATCAGCCCCACGTAAACTTTACGGACGGAAAATCAGTACGCTCCGCCTGTCCCATGGATGACGGATTTAAAGAATACATATACGGTGTACTTACCACCCTTGCAAAATCCGAGCCCGACTGTATTATGATAGACGACGATTTCCGTACCATATGGTTTAAGGGCGAGGGCTGCTCCTGTCCCCTTCATATGAAGCTTTTTAACGAAATGGCGGAAACGAGCTTTACGGACAGAGAGCTTTGGAGCATTGTAAATACAAAAACACCCGAAGCAAAGAAATACACGGATATTTTTATTGAAGCGCAAAAGAAATCCCTTCTTGATACCGCTAAAATAATGCGTGACGCAGTTGACAGCGTAAATCCCGAGCTTCCCATGTCCTATTGCTGCTGCGGTAACAATGCGGAGTTTGCCTATGAAATAGCATCTGTTCTCGCAGGTAAGGGCAATCCCGTAACCGTACGTATAAACAACGGTAACTACACCCCCTTGGGAGCTAAGGGCTTCAGCCGTGTTTTCCATCGCTGCGCAACGCAGATTGCCAAGCTTCAGGGAAAGGTTGATATAATCCTTGCGGAAACGGACACCTGTCCGCAAACAAGATACAGTGTAAGCGCATCCTCCCTCCATACCCACTTTACGGGCAGTATCTTAGAGGGCGCCAACGGAGCCAAGCACTGGATAACACGTTTGCTGACATATGAGCCCGAGGGCGGAACGGCGTACAGAAAAAAGCTTTCCCTCTACAGAGGCTTCTATGAAAAATTATCAGCTCTTCAGCCCACTCTCAAATGGCGTGGCTGCAAAATATATACTCCCGACACGCCGGATTTCACCTATGGCAGAGTTAAGGAGGAATGGGACGGCTGGAGCTACTGCGTTCTTGAGCGTCTCGGCTTGCCTATGTTCTTCTCATCAAAGGACGGCAGATGCCTATGCCTTGAGGGCGATTCCGATACAAGACTCTCCGACAGCAAGCTTTTAAAGGCACTATCGGGTCCCTGCTTTATAGCATCCGACACGGCAAAAAATCTTTGTGAGCGGGGCTTTGAAAAGTATCTCGGCGTATCCGTTCGGGAATGGAAGGGCAAGCAGCCCGTACAGGAAATCTTCGCCGACGGAAAAACAAGGAACAAGATACAGATGAAATTAAAGGAGCTTGTTCCCTTAAACGAAAACGTTGAAATCATATCTACCGTGTATAACACCGTGGATTATGAAAGCTTTGAGCCACTTTTCCCCGCTGTTACGATGTACAAAAACGAGCTTGGCGGTACGGTATGCGTATTTTGCGGCACCCCTGTGGCTGAATTTAACCTTGTAGAAGCGTTTTCCTTCCTTTGCTATGCAAGAAAAAAACAGCTTATATATATGCTTTCAAGATGCGGCGAGCTTCCCGTTTACTGCCCTACCGACACGGATATGTATTTAAAGGCGGCGGATATGGAGGATGGCAGACTGTTCTGCGCTTTGATAAATCTTTCCCTTGATATTCACGAAAAAACGGAGCTTGTGTGTGA
>JAFVYY010000091.1 GCA_017508405.1 Clostridia bacterium | reverse complement strand
GGTAGTGTTTTCTTCACTTTCGACCTGCTTGTCGGTTGGTGGTGCTTCATTCAAGGCTTCGGTACATTCCGTATCATTGCTCTGAATATCTGCTTCGCAGCATAAGGACTCGTTTGCATCATCCGTATCAGCCGCCTTTTCCCTTACGGGAATTACCTTAAATCCCTTTTTCTTTTCGAGAACTATGAGCAGAACGAAAAGTCCGATACCGACAGTAGTAATAGCAAGACCGCCGTAGAAGGGAAGGGAAACGTAAACCATCTTTATTTCGTGTTCGCCCTCGGTAATGTCAAAGGAGAGGAAGGTTTCCATTGTGGAGTAGGTTTCAACTCTTTCTCCGTCAACGTATACGTTCCAGTATTTATCATAAGGTATAGTGGTAAATACGAATTGATCCTTTTCAGCCCTTATATTTCCCTCAATTCTTGTGTCGGAATAATCCGTTATATTGAGATTACCCTTTTGAAGGGCGTTGATTGATTTTTCAAGATTTTCTTTGTTTACCTGAACGAATGCGGGGAAATCGGAGCGGAACTGAACGCCTTTACCCTCAAATTCGAATCTTACGGTAATGGTTTCACCCTTTTCAAAGTAACCGATATTGTGAATTCTTCTCGTATCGGTATCAAATACCGTGCTTACCTTTTCGCCGTTTACGTAATAGGTGAGAACGGATGCTGCATATTCGGAGTAAAAATGCATGTATACGGAGCCGCTTTCGTTTGTTGTTACTGTATACTCAAAATATGCTTTGCCTTCAGAGGAGGGTGTGATTCTTGTTTCACTGCCTATGTTTTTGTTTGAACAGTTAAAGGTTTTTGAGATAAAATAGTCACATCTTGTAAATGCGTTTCCTGTTTCTCCGGAAAGTGTTGTGAGCATTCCGTCAAGATAGTAAAAGGGAGAGATCTTTTTCGGCTGTGAAAGGATAAGATCCTTACCTTCAATATCCGATGCATATGCGATAGAAAGAGCATAAGGGTTCTTATAGATAAGCTTACCGTCGCTGCTTTCGCTTTTCTCGTAAAGACTTGATACGTGGTTACCTTCAACAGAGACAACGTATTTAATGCCGAGGAGAGAGTCAACGACCTCGTTGCCACAGAAATATTTTGCCCAATGGGAGCTTGCGGCAAATCCCATATTGTTAAGAAGCTCTATAACGTTTTTGTTGAGGGTTGATGTAGACGCTGCAATACCGTTTATATTAAGAGCAAGATTTTCATTGTTTTTTCTGTAAGGATTTTTCTCCATTCTGTAGAAGGATGTGTCTGATTCGAGTATCTCATCAACCGTGGGCTTGTAATCGTCAAGGAATTTTACGTAATCGTTTCTGTATCCGTATCCAACCTCATAAACCTGATGTCCCCAGTTAACTCCTGCGCCAAGGCCTGCCTCTGCAAGCACGGCGAAGAGAAGAACTGTGGCAGCAGTCTTTTTTGCGGATTTTGAATTTTTTACGTAATAAAGAATTGCAAGGTAGATGCCTATAAGAATTATCGAAGCCCATATAAATTCATAATCAACGTAGAATAAGTCAGTATCCTTTACTCCGCCGGAAATATATCTTGTAAGCTCAACGGTTTTCTGCATTACCATTAATGCAAAAATAAGGAATATACCGGTCTGAAACAGGAATTTCGAGTCTACCTCCTTCAGATATTCGTATCCTCTGTAAGCGAGAGTAAGAAGAACGAATGTGAACATGAAGCTGTATCTGTAGTTAAGCCATACGGGCATCTGGAATCCGTGCATAACAAGGTCAAGCGTATTTACGGACATGATGGCAATGAAAAGTCCGCAAAGGCTTCCGTAAGCTATTTTATGACGGGCAGAAACCTTTTTCGATATGAAATAAACGGGTATCATAAGCAGCATAAGCGTACCCGAATACATGTTGGGAGTGCCGTCGGGACGGATAGTATCATATGCACCAAAGAAAAATTTAGCGAAAAGATCAAGAAGATCAAATCTTGTTGTAGGTGCGAAATTGCTGTTCTGGAAGCTGTCCTTTCCGAAGCTTAAAGAATAGTATCCCGAAAGGATAATGGTTGCGGCTATAAGAATTGCGACGGCGGAGCAAATAGCTACTCTTAACACACTCTTTAACTTATGCTTTACCTCGTTGAGATTGTTGATTTCATTATCGTCGTGAGCAAAGATAAAGCATACGGTATAGAAAAGAACGTAGAAGCAGCACATATATCCTATGTAGTAGTTGCTCCAAATAGTCATTGCAAACGTAACTATAAACAGCTTGAATTTTCCGTCCGTAATAACTCTTTCAATTCCGAGAGTTACGAGGGGGAGGAGCATAAGCGCATCCATCCACATCGTATTTGTTTGGTATGCCATTGCGTAAGCACAGAGCGCATACATCGTTGAAAACATCGCAAGTCCGTACGTGTCGGTGGTCTTTCTTGTTTTTTCAAGATAGTACGCAAAGAAAAATCCGCTGAGACCTGTTTTGAGTATGAGAATAAACGTAACCGCTTCAACCATAAGGCGTGCGGGGAATAAGCACACTATCCAGGAGAGGGGCGATGCGAGATAATACGCATAATATCCGAGGAACTCTCCGCCAAGAGTACGCTCAAAGGTGTAAATCAAGGATTCCTGTCCGTACAGCACATCCCGTATCTGCTCAAAGTAGAAAATGTACTGCGCGCTCATATCAAGGGTTAGCATACAGCGGTTGCCGATAGGCCAGAAGCCGAGGGCTGCGTATACCACCATAAGGATCAGAACGGGAAAAGCAAAGGATGGGTAAAGGTGCTTTTTTGAAATGAGCTTGTTTCCCACTCTTTGTACAAAGGGAGTGTTTATTTTATCTGCAAATGCGCTAAGCTTAACCTTTGATTTTTCTCTGAAGGCACTAAGCTTTTCCTTAAAGCTCGTTTTATTTTCCATTATTATCTCCACTTGAAATTATTTTCTTGATCATTTTTTCAACCTTGACTCTGTCAAGCATAAGAACTCTTTGACATCCGGTGCAAATAAGTTTGATATCGGAGCCGATTCTTGCAACCGTAAAGATTTTTTCACCGCAGGGGTGTGGCTTTTTTAACTCTAAAATATCGCCAACGTTAATAACCGGTATATTAGGCATAGCATCCTCCGAAAGCCGTAAATAATCATCTACTTTTCATTTTACCATAATTTTGCACAAAAATCAACCTAAATAATAACTATATTTTAATTGTAATTGCGCCAAATATATTTGACATGGGTGAAAAAATATGGTAAAATGATTATGTATGAAATTTTTGGAGGGTGAAATGGTAATTTTAGGCATCGACCCGGGTCTTGCTATTGTGGGATGGGGAGTTCTTGAATGTATAAAGGGTAAATTCCGTGTTCTCGGCTTTGGCTCTATCCGTACCGAAGCGCATACTCCCGTTGAAGAACGCATTACTCAGATATACGATTCAATGAACGTAATAATTGAAAAGTACAAGCCTGAGGTTATGGCGGTTGAAGAGCTGTTTTGGAACACAAACCAAAAAACGGGTATTACCGTTGCCGAAGCGAGAGGAACGATTCTTCTTGCCGCCCACAAAAAAGGGCTTAAGATCTATGAATACACGCCGTTGCAGGTGAAGCAGGCGGTGGTAGGCTACGGCAGAGCGGAGAAAAATCAGGTTATTACAATGGTAACGTCTATTCTTAAGCTTGCAAAGCCGCCTAAGCCGGACGATACCGCAGACGCTCTTGCTATCGCTATTTGCCACGGACATGCGGGGGAAAGCCCTCTTGGAAAATATTACACTATGTGAGGAAAGATATGTATATTGCAGATAAATGGAAGGACTACGAGCTTCTTGATACGTCGGATGGCGAAAGACTTGAAAGATGGGGTAATTATATACTTATAAGACCCGATCCGCAGGTGATCTGGAAGGGTAAAAGAGAACATAAGCTTTGGAGCAAGGCTCACGGCATATACAGACGCTCAAGCTCGGGCGGAGGCGCATGGGTCAAAAACAACGTGCCCGAAAGCTGGACTATCAATTACGGCGACCTCACCTTTATGCTTAAGCCAATGGGATTTAAGCATACCGGACTCTTCCCCGAGCAGGCAGCAAACTGGGATTGGTTCTCGGAGCTCATTCGTGACAGAGTAAAAAAAGGCGGAACGGTTAAGGTCTTGAATCTTTTTGCATATACCGGAGGAGCTACTGCGGCTGCTGCTAAGGCAGGAGCGTCCGTAGTTCACGTTGATGCGTCAAAGGGTATGGTTGCCTGCGCTAAGGAAAATCTTGCGTTGAGCGGTCTTGCCGATGCGCCCGTAAGATATATAGTTGACGATTGCCGTAAGTTCGTTGAAAGAGAGATCAGAAGAGGCAATAAGTATGATGCGATAATAATGGACCCTCCATCATACGGCAGAGGACCCGGAGGAGAGGTATGGAAGCTTGAGGACGCTGTCTGCGATTTCGTTTCGCTTTGCGAGAAGGTGCTTTCGGACGATCCCCTTTTCATGCTTATAAACTCATATACAACAGGTCTCAGCGCTCTAACTATGGGATACGTGCTCAACATAGAAATCGTTAAGAAGCACGGAGGAAAAGCAGAAACCGCTGAGCTTGCGCTTCCTGTTACCGAAAGTAAGGGATTCTTACCGTGCGGAGCAAGTGCAAGATGGGTAAAGGAAATCAAGGAGTAATATGGAACCTCTAATCAAATTTGAAAACGTTTGTTATACATACGAGGGTAAGGATGCCGAGCTGGGTATGTTTGCGGTAAATAATTTATCCCTTGAGATCAAGGAGGGAGAATTTGTGGCTATTCTCGGTCATAACGGCTCGGGCAAGTCCACGACTGCTAAGCTTATGAATATGATCCTCACCCCCGCTTCGGGAGATATTTACGTTGAGGGGAAGAAGATAACGGGTAAGGAAATTACAGACAGCGACATCTTTGATGTCCGCAAAAAAATAGGTATGGT
>JAFVYY010000090.1 GCA_017508405.1 Clostridia bacterium | reverse complement strand
GAAGCGTATATCGCATTGTGCAGCATTATATCACAAATCCCACGAGGGATTTATATCGCTGCGTGTTCTCCGTTAAGGATAACACGCTAAATTCTTTTCCACTTTTTTATTATCTATTGAAACCATGTATAAAGTATGGTAAAATCATATTATAAAGATAAAAGGAGAATAAAAATGGATATTAAAAAGCTTCTTTCAAAGCTGACTCTCGAGGAAAAGATATATCAGCTTATGCAGATAAGAGCATACACCTATTTGTATGACAGTAGTCTTAACATAATAACAGGTCCCGATACCAAGTACGGTATTGACGAGAAATACGTTTACGAGGTTGGTACGGTTCTTAACTGTGGCGTTGCGGAAAATATGATCAAGATACAGGAAAAGTATCTTGCAAACAGCAAGAACAAGATTCCCCTTATTTTTATGCAGGACGTAATTCACGGCTACCGTACCCTCTACCCCATAAACCTTGGTCTTGCATCATCCTTTGATACCGACCTTGCGGAGAAATGCGCGGCTATGGCAGCTAAGGAAGCCAGCGTTGACGGTATTCATCTGACCTTTGCGCCCATGGTTGACCTTGCCCGTGACGCCCGTTGGGGAAGAGTTATGGAAAGCTCGGGTGAGGATACCTATCTTAACTGTAAAATGGCTGAGGCTACGGTTAAGGGATATCAGGGTGACTTCGGCAAGTACAACGTTGCATCCTGTGTAAAGCACTTTGCAGCCTACGGCGCTGCTGAGGGCGGCAGAGATTATAATACGGTTGATATGAGCGAAAGAACCCTTCGTGAGTATTATCTCCCCTCGTATAAGGCGGCAATTGATGCGGGCGCATCATCCCTTATGACCGCCTTCAATGTTGTTGACGGTATTCCTGCGGCAGGTAACAAATGGCTCGTCAAGGACCTTTTACGTGATGAATGGGGCTTTAACGGTGTTGTTATAAGCGACTATGCGGCAGCATACGAGATGATAAATCACGGCTTCTGCGAGGATGAAAAGGAGGTTGCTTATAACGCTATTAACGCAACCCTTGATATCGAAATGGTGTCAAACTGCTACGTTCTGAAGCTCAAGGAGCTTGTAGAGGAGGGTAAGGTCAAGGAGTCACAGATAGACGAATGTGTTCTCAGAATACTTGAATTAAAGGATAAATTAGGACTCTTTGATAACCCCCACAGAAGCACAAGCCCCGAGGAAGCGGCAAAATTCCACGTGTGCCCGGAGCATAGAGCTCTTGCAAGATATGCGGCAACACAGAGTGCGGTGCTTCTTAAGAACGAGGGAGTTTTACCCCTTTCCAAGGATATCGGCAGTATAGCTGTTATAGGACCTCTTGCAAACACAGGCGAGATATTCGGTAACTGGTTCTGCAACGGCAGAGCGGACGAGACAATATCCGTTCTTGACGGTATTAAAAACGCATATACGGGTGTTATAAATTATGCGGAGGGATGCTCCGTATCACGTGAATCAACGGATGAGAGCGGAATTTCGGAGGCTGTTGAAGCAGCGAAAAAGAGCGATGCGGTAATCCTCTGTCTTGGTGAGCATCAGTTCGATAACGGCGAATGTAAGAGCAAGGCGTTCCTTGACCTTCCGGAAATTCAGTACAAGCTGTACCGTGAGATATTAAAGGCTAATCCCAACACGGCAGTCGTTCTCTTTACGGGCAGACCCTTGACGATAAGAGAGCTAAAAGACACGTCCCCCGCAATTCTCAATATGTGGGAGCCGGGTACGGAGGGCGGTAATGCCTGCGCAGACCTTATCTTCGGCGACGTTAACCCAAGCGGAAAGCTTACAATGTCCTTCCCCTATACGGTTGGTCAGTGTCCTCTTTATTATAACTACTATACAACGGGCAGACCTAAGGTGAGCGACGATATTAAAAACGCATACGTAACGTCATATATAGACTCCCCCAACGGACCCCTTTACCCCTTCGGCTACGGACTGTCCTATACCGAATTTGAGTATTCCGACTTTAATTTAAGCGGGGACGTTATGGAAAGAGGCGGTAAGCTTACAGCCTCTGTCAAGGTTAAAAACGTAGGTAAGTATAAGGGTAAGGAAACTGTACAGATGTATATACGGGACCTTTTCGGCTCAACAGTACGTCCTATCAAGGAGCTTCGCGGTTATGAAAAGATCGAGCTTATGCCGGGTGAAGAGAGAGTGGTTTCCTTTGATATAACCGAGGATACCCTTGCATTCTACGGCTCCGACCTTGTGAAAAAGGCGGAAAGCGGTAAATTCCACGTGTTCATCGGTAAGAACAGCGCATGCACACACTTTGCGGAATTTGTGCTTAAATAACGGGGAGCCAATGGTAATGTAAATCAAAAATGTAAACATTTTACTTGCTCAACTTTTTTGTTGGTAAATTGTCTATAATAAGGTAACGAGGGCGGATTTTACTCCGCCCTCTTAATTTTAATTGTTATTTTACAATAATGACAAGTCAAGGCTGACAGTCATATAATATTGTTGCTTTATTCTTCTGCTGTATAGCCCCAGACAACTTCTTTTACTTTTATATCTTTTCTTTCATCTCCCGTCCATTCATCATCCCAACCGTCAGGCTTCGATGT
>JAFVYY010000010.1 GCA_017508405.1 Clostridia bacterium | reverse complement strand
GTGGTAAAATAATAGGGAAGAAGGATGTGATAAGATGTTAAAAAATGATGTGTTGAAAAAATCTTCTTTTATTATTAAAATAGCCATTGTAACAGCCACCTTGGGCGGAGTTGTTTTGAGTCTTTTTTATGCCGAGATAGACGGTTATTCTCATTGGGCAACGAGGCTTATGTATTTTACGGGACTATCAAATATATGGATAGGTATCTGTGTAGCGGTAATATTGATTTCTCCGTATATTAAGCGGCTTTCTACCGATGAGGGAAAAAGACGGCTCTATATACTGCGGTATATTTTTACCGTGTCTATTACGGTTACAGGGATCGTTTATTGCTTTATTTTAGCACCCTTTGCAGAGGAGGGCGGATTTATTCCTTGGACTCTTCCAAGCGTATTGACCCACGTTATAGCGCCAACGCTTTGTCTTGCGGATTTCTTTCTTGACGAATACAAAATCAGGTTGAATAAGGCTCACGTAGCCTTGTGCGCAATACCGCCTCTTTGTTACTTTGCCTTTGCGGGTATTTTAAATATCCTTGATGTGGATTTCGGTAGAGGAGACCCATATCCATATTTCTTTCTTAATCTTAAATCTCCTGCGGGCGTTTTCGGCTTTTCCGACACTCCTCCCTTTGTTTTGGGTTCATTTTACTGGATATTACTGTTTCTTTTGATGATATTTACGATAGCAGCCCCCTATGCCGTTATCACTTCAATTATACTTGATAAACGTGACAGAAAAGCCTCACTATGAGGCTTTTTCTATTGACACATATTTTATATTATGGTAAAATACCATTGCGAGTTAAACGAGAGGAGGAAGAGCATGAGAGGACAGAATATGAACCTTGCCTTTGGGCTTGAGGTGATATACGAGGATGCCGAGTTTCAAATAGGTGACCGAGATAAGGTAGGAATAGTAGGCGTTAACGGTGCAGGAAAAACTACGCTTTTCCGCCTTTTGCTGAAGGAAATAGAGCTTGACAGCGGAACTCTTTCAATGGGAAACGCAAGAGTAGGATATTTGCCTCAGGAAATAATTATTGAGGATGAAAATCAGACCGTCTGGGAATATCTTTTGGACGGAAGACCTGTAAGAAAGCTTGAAAGAGAGCTTGCGGATATATATAGTATCCTTGAAACGGAAACGGATGAGGAAAAGCAAGCCCCTCTTCTTCGCCGTATGCAAAAGATACAGGAGCTTCTTGAATACCACGAATGCTACGATTACGAAGATAAGCTTCTTGACCTTGTAGTGGAAATGGATATAGACCTTGACCTTGTGGAAAGACCTATGAGAGAGCTTTCGGGCGGCCAAAAATCAAAGATGGCATTTTGCCGTGTGCTTTTTTCCAAGCCTGAAATTTTGCTCCTTGATGAGCCTACAAACCATCTTGATATACAAACAAAGACGTTTGTTACGGAGTATTTGAAGAATTATAAGGGAAGCGTGCTTATTATAAGTCACGACGTAGACTTTTTAAATCAGATAATCAACAAGGTTTTATACGTCAATAAGGTGACTCATAAGATTCTTGTTTATGACGGAAATTACGATACGTATAAGAAAAAACACGCCGAAGAGAAGAAAGCTAGGGAGCGTCTTATCGCCCAGCAGGAAAAGGAGATAAAGGAGCTTTCGGATTTCGTTCTTAAGGCAAAGCAGGCAAGCCAGACCAATCACCGCATCAAGCGTGTGGGACAGGACAGAGAAAACAAGCTTGAAAGGAAGAAAAAAGAGCTTTTAGTCAGGGAACGTGGCTATAAAAGGGTTAAAATGGACATCAAGCCAAAGCGTGAGGGTGCGTTAATTCCCTTAGAGGTTGAGCATCTTGCCTTTAACTATCCCGACAGCCCTATGCTATACAAGGATCTGTCCTTTAAGATAAACGGCGGAGAAAGATTTTTAGTCGTGGGAGAAAACGGCGTTGGTAAATCCACGCTTCTTAAGCTTCTTATGCAGATTCTTACCCCTAATTCGGGAAAGATCCGCTTTAACCCCAAAACGGACATTGCCTATTACGCCCAGGAGCTTGAATATCTTGATCCGAATAAGACCGTTCTTGAAAACGTGGACAGACCCGAATGTGCAGAATGGCAGCTTCGGGGAACTCTCAGCAATTTCCTCTTTTACGACGAGGACGTGTTTAAAAAGGTGGAGGTTTTATCTCCGGGAGAGAAGGCGAGAATAGCCCTTTGCAAGGTGCTTATGCAAAAGGCCAACCTTCTTATTCTTGACGAGCCTACAAACCATTTAGATCCCGAAACACAGGCGATAATAGGCGGTAACTTTAACACCTATGAGGGTACTATCATAGTTGTAAGCCATAATCCCTCCTTCGTTGAGCAGATTGGAATCAGCCGTATGCTTATTCTTCCATCGGGCAGAATCGAGCATTACTCCCCTGAGCTTTTGCAGTATTACTACGAGGTAAATACCCCCGACGAGGAAAAATACAAATAAAAAATCCTTCCCTTGCGAGGAAAGGTGAATGCAGACAAATCAACACAGTGTGTTAATTTGTCAAATGTGTAACCAAAACAAGAAGTCTTGAAGCCGAGTGTAAACGCAGTGTCGAGGTGAACAAGACGACTATGTTTTGGGAAGGACAATTAAAGCTTGCGGTGGATGAGCGCTTTGCCCATCCACCGTTTTTGCGTTTATTCAGATTTAAAAGCAGTTAAATTAAAATATTTTTAACCTTGCTTTTATCAAGAATGTTACATATACAGTCGGAATATGAAGAGTATACCATTTCGTCTGGTGTAAATGATTTAATAAGCGAGCCAACTTTATTTAAATTATTCATTGAAAAGTAGGCGGTATAATCGTAATTTGACGGTAATTTTTTAACCGTATCAATAATTTCATCACATTTTAAGTTATTTAAATTACCGATATATAGAGTGTGCGCACCTGCATTTCCACAGTATAAATTCAAATTCTTTGTTACGTTAAGAAACATCCACTCGGGAGAGCTTATAAGCTCTTCTTTTAGATTAAACGTACCGTTTTCGATAATTTCTGCAAGGGCTTTTTCCGTGTGGAGCTTACAATGGTTCAATAAGCTTGCCGTGTCTATGCCATGTTGGCTTGACGTTTCGGCAATCATATAACAATCCTTAATATCTGCCCTCACAGCTTGATATTTTCTCATTCTTTTCGTTGGTACGAAAATGGGAACGGTTAATCTCGGCTTTCCGCCAACAGCTTCAATTTCCTTTAATGTTAAATCAAAATCGGGAATAAGCTTTTTACTGACTATAACGTTGTAAAGTACATCAAGATTTTCTTGCAAGACAAAGTCAGCTGTCTCAAAAATCTTTTTGTACCCGTTTCTGTTGTCTACAATTAAATTGTGATTTGCTTCATTACCGTGAAGCGCGAGCATAAATCCTTTCGCACCAACAGATTTAAGCATATCGATAATATCCTTTTTGTTCGACTTGCTTAACAGTGCTATACCCGTAGTTGGAACGTAATATGACTCGTATGAAAAATGCTTTCCTATTTGGTTTTTACTGTATTCAAGTATTTTGAAAATATCAGGATTACAGAATATCTCGTTTCCCAAGGTTACGGCACAGTTATCAAGAGTGTCAAGTAAGGGCTTAATTTTTTCAACGCATCTTTTATAGTCCTCAAAGGACATTGGCTTGGCATATCCACCGTCAACGTAACAGTGGGCGCAATTTGTAGAACAGCCTGCAATTGTAATTTCTATTGTGTATTTCATTTTATTTCTCCTTGTTTTAGATATTTGCGGTTTCTAAAACAAGACAGCGGCTAAACCGCTCTGTACAAATACCGCTGCTTGTTATGCACAGAGCAAGACAAGCATATGCGGAGGCATTAGAATATTTTTATACATAGTGTTTCCTTTATTTAACGGATAATTCCGTGTTTTCTGTATTGGTGACTTCTTCGCCTTTGTCGGGTTTTTCTTCTGTTTTATTTTGCTTCGCTTTTCTGTCCATAAAGTACCAGGGAAGGTAAGATATAACGAAGAGAGCTGTAATTGCAAGCCCCATAACAAAGATGCGGAGTGCATAATTTGCGGGCAAGAAATCAAGAATTGATTCCGTGCTTTCGGGCTTAGCCATAAATAGGTAGTTTGCGCCGGGACCGATTACGGAGTTTGCCACTCCCGCAATTACTGCAAGGACTGCAAGTAAAGAATAAGATTTAATTGCCGATTTAATCGTAGGACGCATTTTATGTACGAATATCATATAGAAAATAGTTACGTATCCAAGAGTATGCTCAAGCCAGAACTGGTAATAGCGGTATCTTGTGGGACCCGTATACGTAATTACCGTAGGAGTAATAAGGGCGAATATAGTTCCGGAGAAGAGCCAGAAATATGCAATATCAAAAAGTGACTGGGATTTGGTAACAACAAGGTAGGAGCAGAATATAATGCTCCATCCGCATACCGTAATAGGCAGATGGTCAACGGGGTTTGCACCTAAGGAGGGAACGCCAACAAGACGCCAGAAATATGACATCTCACAAACTATCATTGTAAAGGCAAGAACGAAGCGAATCGTCTTTTCATGCTTAAAATCCCTGATGATGTGTCTGAATTTGTAGATAAATAGGATTGCTCCTATCATAAGCAGGATGGGAAGAAAATGAGCAAGTCCGAAGTTTTTAAACTCTTCGGTTTCCCCTTGTCCGAAGAAATAATGAAAAAAGTCCTTCATAAACACCTCGTAAAGCTGAGTTTGTATTTCCACATTTCATTATAGCATTTTTTATGCCGGTTTTCAATCTTCTTTCGGATAAAAAATCAAAAGGTAAAAATTTGTCCTTTATTATATAAAAGTCTTGAATAATTTTATATTCTATGATAAAATATTATAGATATTTTTGACGAAGGAGGGATTTTTACGTCTGAGCAGAATAAATTCGTTTCCCTTGAGGAAATCGCAAAGCAGAAAAAATATGCGGATTCTGTACGTGCCTTGACTGACGGTAAGGACTTTAAGGCACATATCATTACTCTCGGATGTCAGCAGAATGAAGCGGACAGCGAAAGAATCAGCGGTGCTCTTGTTAGCCTCGGCTACACCGTAACAGACGACGATGCCTCCGCCGACCTGATTATCATAAACACCTGTGCTATCCGTGAGCATGCTGAAAGACGCGCACTCTCATTCATTGGCAGATATAAGCATAACAAGACGAAAAACCCCGATATGGTTATTGGAGTCTGCGGATGTATGATGGCTCAAAAGCATCGCATGGATCAGGTGATAAGGTTTCCTTACGTTGATTTCGCCTTCGGTACGGGATCCATGCACCGACTTCCCGAATTTGTGTATACAGCTCTTACAAAGGGTAAGAGAAAATTTATACCCGACCCCGATAAAATGCAGATTTGCGAGGAAATTCCCGTTCTTCGTAAAAGCGGATATAAGGCTTGGGTAAGTATAATGTACGGATGTAATAATTTCTGTACATACTGTATAGTACCTTACGTTCGCGGCAGAGAAAGAAGCCGTATGCCAAAGGATATAATTGCCGAGGTTAAGGAGCTTATAGAAAACGGGTATAAGGATATAACGCTGCTTGGTCAGAACGTAAACTCCTACGGTAAGGACCTTGACGGCAAGCCAACGGTAGCTTACCTTATAAACGAGATTTCAAAGCTTGACGGTGATTTTTGGCTTCACCTTATGACCAGCCATCCCAAGGATGCAACATCAGAAATGATAGACGCAATATCAAGCAGCAAATATTGCGCTAATTGCTTCCATTTACCCTTGCAGTCCGGTTCGGATGCTATCCTTAAGAAAATGAACAGGCACTACGATATAGAAAGATACCTTTCCGTAGTTTCCGAGCTTAAGGAAAAATGCAAGGATATTACTCTTACAACTGATATAATAGTTGGATTTCCCGGTGAGACTGAAGAGGATTTTCAAAAAACTCTTGATGTGGTAAGCAAGGTAAGATACGATTCCATCTACACCTTTATATACTCACCGAGAAAAGGCACTCCGGCTGCGGTAATGGAAGAGCAAATTCCCGAGGAAATACAAAAGGAGCGCTTCAACCGTCTTGTTGATCTGCAGAATTCCATATCAAAGGACTTTAACGATGCAATGGTAGGAAAGACTGTTAAGGTACTTGTTGACGGTAAGAGTAAAAATAACGAAAACGTGTATATGTCCCGCACGGAAAACAACAGAATAGTCCATTTTGAAAGCGATAAGGATTATACGGGACAGTTTATAAACATTAAAATCACCCGTGGGGATACATTTGCCCTATACGGTGAAATATAAATTTCAGGAGAAATAAAATGGAAATTATGGAACTTGCGGCAAAGCTTGGTCAGGCTATCAAGGCTGATTCAAGAATTGCTAAGATGAACGAGGCTAGAGAAGCCTACGAAAAGGATGCGAAGATCGGTGAGCTTATGGCAGAGTACGCTGCACAGCAGAGCGCTCTTGCAGAGGCATACAAGGTTGACCCCGCTGATTCTGCAGTTATTTCCGCAATCGAGGGCAGACTTCAGGCTATTGTTACAGAGGTTACAACTAACCCCACGTTCATTGCTCTTAACGCCGCTCAGGAGGACGTTAACAAGCTTATGCAGGAGGTAAATGAGGAGATCGAATTCCAGATCACAGGCGAGCGTCCCTCATGCACTCACGACTGCTCCACTTGCGGCGCAGGCTGCTCCCACAATCACTAATTAGAATTATCAAAGAGAGGATAAAAACAGTATGACATCCATGATGCAACAGTACCTTGATATAAAACAGCAGTATAAGGATTTTATACTGTTTTATCGTCTTGGCGATTTTTATGAAATGTTCTTTGACGATGCTATAAAAGCATCCCGTGAGCTTGAGCTTACTCTTACAGGCAGAGATTGCGGTGAACCGGAGCGTGCCCCTATGTGCGGAGTACCATACCACAGTGCGGAAACGTATATCGGCAAGCTTATTTCAAAGGGATATAAGGTTGCTATCTGCGAGCAGATGGAGGACCCTTCCACGGCTAAGGGACTTGTTAAGCGTGAGGTGGTAAGAGAGATCACACCCGGTACCGTTGTTGAAACCAATCTTCTTTCAGAGAACAGAAATAACTATCTTTGTGCCGTATGTATTTCTCTTAAGGGAGTGGGTATCTGTTTTGCGGATATTTCCACAGGAGAGATCAGCGCGACGTCGGTTGAAAATGAAAAAAGCAAGATCCTTAACGAGCTTGGCACATACTCTCCGAAGGAGATAATTGTCAACGCTTCAATGGATGATGCATCCTATCTTTACGATTTTGCAAAAACAAGGCTGGGCGCTCTTTGCGAATTTGATTTTTATGATATTTTCGAATATGCTAAGTCAAGTCGAGAGGTTACTGACCACTTTGGCAGCGAGTTTCTTGTTAAATACGGAAACGATGAGCCCATGATCTGTGCTATGGGCGCAATCCTTGATTATATCCGATCCACACAGAGAACGGATATATCCTACATAAATAATTTGAACGTTTACGGAGAGGGACAGTATCTCGAAATGGATCTTAATACCCGCCGTAACCTTGAGCTTTGCGAAACCATGAGAAACAAGGAAAAGAGAGGATCACTGTTCTGGGTTCTCGACAAAACCAAAACCGCTATGGGCGCAAGAATGCTGCGCAATTTCGTTGAGCATCCCTTGGTTGACGTTAAAAAGATAAACGCCCGTCAAGGAGCGGTTTCCGAGCTTGTTAACAATTTTGTTTTAAGAGAAGAAATATCCCATCTTTTATCGGGAGTTTTGGATCTTGAAAGACTTATGACAAAGGTTGTTTACGGTACGGCGAACGGAAAGGATCTAAGAGCTATTTCATCCACCGTATCCGTAATTCCCGAAATTAAAAATTTACTTTATACCGTTTCCACTCCGGAGCTTTCTGCTATCAGAAACGATATTGACAGCCTTGAGGATATTTATTACGCTATCGACAGAACCCTTGTTGAAAATCCCCCGTTCTCAATACGTGAGGGTGGCTTTATCAAGGATGGCGTCGATGAAACCGTAGACAGTCTTCGTGCAATTATGGCTGACGGTAAGGGCTGGATATCCAAGATAGAGGAAAGCGAAAGAGAAAAGACAGGTATAAAGACACTTAAAATCGGCTATAACAGAGTATTTGGATATTACATAGAGGTTACAAAATCCTTAATATCTCAGGTACCCGATACATATATAAGAAAGCAGACTCTTTCAAACTGTGAAAGATATATCACAGAGGAATTAAAGAGTATGGAGGCGACGGTTCTCGGCGCTACCGATAAGGTATGCGCTCTTGAATACGATATTTTCATCACATTGCGTGACGAAATCGCAAAAAATCTTAAAAGAATTCAAAAAAGTGCAAATCTTCTTGCCAAGCTTGACGTTTATATATCTCTTGCCGAGGTTGCAATGAAGAATAATTACGTTTGTCCCGAGGTTGATTACAGTGACGTTATCGATATAAAGGACGGCCGCCATCCTGTTGTTGAGCAGTTTGTTAAGGACAGCTATTTCGTTCCGAACGATACCTTCCTTAATACCACTACAGATAAGCTTGCTCTTATTACAGGACCGAATATGGCAGGTAAATCCACGTATATGCGTCAAAGCGCCCTTATTGTAGTTATGGCGCAGATAGGCTCATTCGTTCCCGCAAGGGAAGCAAGAATAGGCGTAGTCGATAAGCTGTTTACCCGTGTCGGCGCATCCGACGATTTGGCATCGGGTCAGTCTACGTTCATGCTTGAAATGACTGAGGTTGCATATATTCTTGATAATGCAACCAAGCGCAGCTTCATCATTTACGACGAGATAGGCAGAGGTACGTCAACCTTTGACGGTATGAGCATGGCAAAGGCTATTGCCGAGTATACCGCAGGTAAGAAAATAGGCGCGAAAACAATGTTTGCAACTCACTATCATGAGCTTACGTCCCTTGAAGACGAAATAAGCGGAGTTGTAAACTATAACATAGCGGCAAAGAAGCGAGGAGAGGATATTATCTTCCTTCGTAAAATCGTTAAGGGTCCCACTGATGACAGCTACGGTATTGAGGTATCAAAGCTTGCGGGCGTGCCCAACGAGGTAGTAAAAAGGGCAAAGTCGATACTTGCCGATATGGTAAACGGAAATATACAGGCTCCCAAGAGTCTTCACGATAAGGTGCAGGAAAATATGACTATGGAAATGTCAATTGAGGATATAGGAGTCTATGAGGCAGCGGAAAGAATCAAAAAGGTTGATTTGAATACGCTTACACCTATTGAAGCTATGAATTTTATATTCGAGCTTAAGAAATTATTTTAAAAGGCGGTGAACGGATGGGAAGAATAAACGTACTTGGATTTGACGTTGCAAACTTAATAGCGGCAGGCGAGGTAGTTGACCGTCCCTCATCCGTTGTTAAGGAGCTTCTTGAGAATGCAATTGACTCGGGAGCTAAAAGCATAACAGTCGAGATCAAAAAAGGCGGCGTTTCCTTTATAAGAGTAAGCGATGACGGTTGCGGAATAGAGTATGACGATCTGCCTGTTGCTATTCTTCGACACGCCACAAGTAAAATTAAGGACCAGACAGATCTTGAAGCCATAATGACTCTCGGCTTCAGGGGAGAGGCGCTTGCGGCAATCGCATCCGTTTCAAGGCTTCGTATAATGTCCAAGCAGGACGGCGAGGAAATGGGCGGACTCCTTGAATGTCACGGCGGAGAGATAGTAAGTCATATGAAGACGGGATGCGTTAAGGGAACTACAGTAATAGTTGAGGACCTTTTCTATAACGTACCCGCAAGAAAGAAATTTTTAAAAAAGGATATGACGGAAGCATCCGCAATCACCGCTGTGATTGAAAAGGTTGCTATGTCAAAGCCCGATATTGCCTTTCGTTATATAATGGATGGCGAAATAAAATATATCACCTCAGGCGACGGTGTTCTTTTAAATGCCGTTTACGCTCTTCTTGGCAGGGATATAGCAAAAAAGAGCATTAAGGTTGACAGAGAGGATAACGGCATAAGAGTTGAGGGATTTATTTCAACTCCGGAATTTGTAAGAGCAAACAGGAATTTTGAAAACTTTTATATAAATTCAAGATTTGTAAAGAGTAAGACAGCATCAGCCGCAATAGAGCAGGCGTATGTGTCCTACATACCCTCGGACAAATTTCCTTTCTGCGTTCTTAATATTGAGATAGACCCCTCCCAGGTGGACGTAAACGTTCATCCATCCAAATTAGAGGTCAAATTCTCCAATGAGAAGCTTATCTTCGAGGCGGTGTATTACGCTGTAAAAACCGCACTTGCAAATCAGATTTCCCGTCCGGACCTCTTTAACGAGGAAAAGGATGTAGTAAGCGAAAAGGCAAAGGCGTATATAAACACTCCATACCGTGTAAAGGATAAGGAGGAGTATACTGCCGAAAGAATCGCCTTTGACACAAATCTGAATATTGGAGTCGTAAGGAATAATTTAAGCCTCAAATACGATACCGATAAAAAAGAGGAAAAGTCGGAAGACAGTAGTTACGTGTCAAGGATTTTTACAACCGTTAATGAAAAATCCGAGCAATCAGAACCCAAAATCGTTGTAAATGAAGCAATTGCACCGGATATTTCCAAAGAAAATATACCTTCGGGAATTAAAGACAGTATTGCTTCAACTCCTACTTTTAACAGTGAAAAGAGCGAGAAGCCTAAGAAAATAGTTCCCGATTACAGACTTGTGGGAGAGGTGTTTAATACATACGTTATAGTTGAGATAGGCGAAACTATGTATATGATAGATAAGCACGCCGCCCATGAAAGGATCATATTCGAGGATCTTAAGGCAATCACAAAATCGTCGGTTCCCTCCTCGCAGATGCTTATGATACCTATTGAGGTTTATCTTACAAGTGAGGAAATGGGAGTAATTGAAGAATGGCGCGATGATATAAACAAAACAGGCTTCAGATTTGAAAAGAGTGGAGGGTGTGTCTCGATTTACGAGATTCCTACGGGAATTGAACAGAGCGCAGCTGCCGATATGTTTATAACTTTTGCATCAAAGCTCGTTCACGGCGAGGGAGATGCCATGCATACAAGGGATGAATTTTTTGAAAGAGCCCTTTATCAGGCATCCTGTAAGGCGGCAATAAAAGCAGGCAGAATTTACGACCCGTCACATATCAAGTGGATATGCGACAGAGTATTGACTCTTGACAATATAAAATACTGTCCCCACGGAAGGCCCGTAGCCTTTGAAATTACAAAGCATTTTCTTGAAAAACAGTTCGAAAGGATAAAAT
>JAFVYY010000089.1 GCA_017508405.1 Clostridia bacterium | reverse complement strand
CTCGATAAAAAGGTAGGGGTGGACCACCATCCTCACGGCCCATCCGACATTGATTTTGCCATAAAATACTTTGAATAAGGAACAAACAGGCAATTTTTACCCACATATATGAAAATAATCTTGATTTTGGCTCAATAAAATAGTATAATATTTTATAGTATAAAAATTTAACTCGAAAAGGGGAAATTAAAATGGCAGAAAAAAGAATTATAGGTGAATATCCCGTAATCGGTATCCGCCCCTGCATTGATGGCAGACGCGGTCCAATGCAGTTAAGAGAAAGCCTTGAACCAACGGTATGGGCAATGGCAAATGCTGCAAAAAAGCTTTTTGAAGAAAATCTTTTCTACTCCAACGGCGATCCCGTTAAGGTAGTTCTTGCAGATACCTGCATAGGCAGAGTACCGGAAGCGGCAGCTTGTGCTGAAAAATTCAGAAGAGAAGGCGTAGATATTACACTTTCCGTAACATCCTGCTGGTGCTACGGCTCAGAAACAATGGATATGGATCCCAACACAATTAAGGGTGTTTGGGGCTTCAACGGTACAGAGCGTCCCGGCGCTGTATATCTTGCTGCTGTTCTTGCAGGTCATGCGCAGAAGGGTCTTCCCGCATTCGGTATCTACGGTCACGACGTTCAGGACGTTGGCGACGTAGGTGAAATTCCCGAGGACGTTAAGGAAAAGCTTCTTCGCTTTGGTAGAGCCGCTATCGCTGTTGCGACAATGAAGGGCAAATCCTATCTCCAGATCGGCTCTCAGTGTATGGGTATTGCCGGTTCTATTATGGATCAGGACTTTATGGAAAGCTATCTCGGTATGAGAGTAGAGTCCGTTGACGAGGTTGAGATCCTTCGCCGAATGGAAGAAGGCATTTACGACGAGGCAGAATATCAGAAGGCTCTTAAGTGGGCTAAGGAGCACTGCAAAGAGGGCAGAGACGATAACCCTGAATCCGTTGAATTCCTCGGTGAGAACAGAAAAATTAAGTTTACTAAGGAAGAAAAGGAAAAGCAGTGGGAATTTACAGTTAAAATGTACTGCATCATAAAGGATCTTATGATGGGTAATAAGAATCTTCCCGACGCATTTGTTGAAGAAAAAGCGGGTCATAACGCAATTGTAGGCGGATTCCAGGGACAGAGACAATGGACTGACCATTGGCCCAACTGTGACTATCCCGAAGCGCTTCTTTCCTCTACATTCGACCATAACGGCGCAAGAGAGCCCTATACACTTGCTACGGAAAATGACGTTTTAAACGGCGTTTGTATGCTCTTTATGAGACTTCTTACTCATAGAGCTCAGATTTTTGCTGACGTTCGTACATACTGGTCAGGCGAAGCTACCGAAAGAGTAACAGGCTATAAGTTTGAGGGTAAGGCTAAGGAATGTAACGGTATTATTCACCTTCTTAACTCTGGCGCAGCTTGTCTTGATGCTTGCGGTGAATGCACAGACGAGGATGGCAATGCTGTTATGAAGAGATGGTGGGATGTTACCGAAGAGGATATCAAGAAGATGACAGATGCTACCGTATGGTGCGAAGCAGGCTTTGATAACTTCAGAGGCGGCGGATTCTCCAGCCACTTTACAACAAGAGCCGAAATGCCTTGTACAATGATAAGACTTAATCTCGTTAAGGGTCTCGGTCCCGTTCTCCAGATTGCAGAGGGTTGGACTGTCAAGCTTCCTGATGACGTTTCCGATAAGCTTATGGAAAGAACCAATCCTACATGGCCTTGCACATGGTTTGCACCCAGATGCGACGGCAAGGACGGTAGCCCCTTCAAGACTGCATATGAGGTTATGCAGAACTGGGGTGCTAATCACGGAGCTATCAGCTACGGTCATATCGGTGCTGATCTTATTACACTTTGTTCAATGCTCAGAATCCCCGTATGTATGCACAACGTACCCGAGGATAAGATCTTCCGTCCTGCTGCTTGGAACGCATTCGGTATGGATAAAGAGGGTCAGGACTACAGAGCTTGCGCAACCTACGGTCCAATGTATAAATAATTTTTAGGAGATACACTAATGAAGAAGACATCACTTGTAATTATGGCGGCTGGTATCGGCTCCCGTTTCGGCGGCGGTATTAAGCAGCTTGAGCCTCTCGGACCTAACGGAGAGGTTATTATGGAATACTCCATTCACGACGCCCTTGAAGCAGGCTTCAATAAGGTAGTATTTATCATTCGTAAGGAAATGGAGGACTATTTTAAAGAGGTTGTAGGAGATAAGATTTCCGGTATTTGTGAGGTTGCTTATGCATATCAGAATATCGATGATCTTCCCGCAGGATTTACAAATCCTCCCGAAAGAAAGAAACCTTGGGGAACAGGTCAAGCCGTTCTTGCTACAAAGGGTATTGTAACAGAGCCTTTTATGGTAATTAATGCAGACGATTACTACGGTAAGGAAGCATTTAAGACAGTTCACGAGTTCCTTGTTAACGATCAGGCTGAAATTGCGCAGTACAATTTCTGTATGGCAGGCTTCATTCTTAAGAACACCTTGAGCGATAACGGCGGAGTAACACGCGGAGTATGTGAAGTAAATGCTGATAACTATCTTACTAAGGTAGTAGAAACATCCGATATCGTTAAAACTGCAACAGGTGCAGGCGTTGCAAAGGACGGAGAAGTATCTCCCCTTGATCCCGAGGCGTTTGTTTCTATGAACATGTGGGGTCTTACACCCGACTTTATCGACGTTCTTGAGGGCGGATTTGTGGAATTCCTTTCAAACCCCAACCTTAATCAGCTTAAGGGCGAATATCTCCTTCCCTCTGTAATCGGCGGTCTTGTTGAATCCGGAAAGGCATCCGTTAAGGTGCTTCCCACCAACGATAAGTGGTTCGGAGTTACATACGGAGAGGATAAGTACGCAGTTAAGGAAGAATTCTTGAAGCTTCAAGCTAACGGCACGTATTCCAAGACACTTTATTAATTTAAATACCAAAAAATACCAACCGAAATTACGGTTGGTATTTTTTTCTTTTGTCAATAATAGGTATATAAAATTTGTGGAGGTATTTATGAACGATACGGTAAAGCTACTTAAGGAATGTAATGCGGGAGTTAAAATGGGAGTATCCTCGATTTCAAGGGTAATGCCATACGTAAAAAGCAACGAATTAAAGAGCAGTCTTAATAAATGTAAGGATCAGCATGCGGAACTCGGTGACAGAACGCATAAAATGCTTCTTGCTTATAAGGCGGAAACTAAGGAGCCTCACGCAATTGCAAGGGTTATGAGCGATATGAAAATACGCGGCAAGCTAATGATGAACAACAGCGAGAAAACCGTAGCGGATGTTATGACGGACGGCTGCAATATGGGAGTCAAATCTCTTTCTAAATATTTGAACCAATATAAAAATGCAACTGAGGAAAGCAAAAATATAGCAAGAGAGATAATATCATCAGAGCAGCGTCTTAACGAGGTTTTAAGGTATCATCTGTAAAATAAAAGAGCGGCAAAGCCGCTTTTTTATTTGTAAAATTTAAGAATAAAGGACGTCGGAATAAGCTTAGATACGAAATGAACAAGCTTTATAGAAAGGGAGGTTGAGCAAACCGCCTTATTTTTCTTTACTGATTTTATTGCTTTTTTAGCCACTTTTTCAGCAGAGATTACATATTTTTTCTTGTATTCCGGAGGGTCAAGCTCCTTAAAAAAGTCTGTATCAACAGGACCCGGGCAAACGGCTGTAACGTTTATTTCCCGTTCCTTAAGCTCCGTTCTCAAGGCTCTTGAAAGGCTTATTACATAGGCTTTTGATGCAGCATATGCGGAAAATGACGGCTGTGGCAAAAAGCCCGCTCCTGATGCGATCTCAAGTATTTTCCCGCCTTTTTCCATATACGGAATACATATTTTAGTAAGAAGAGAAAGGGCGGTACAGTTTAAAGCTACGGTGTTTCCTATCTCCTCTTCGGTAAGCTCCTCTAATTTACCCGTATATCCCACTCCTGCGGAGCATACAAGGTACTTTATTTTGCATCCGCTTTCGGTAAGCGCCGATTTTATAGCATCTGTAAAGGACGGTGAAGAAAGGTTGAGGGAAAAATGCCTTACGGGAGTTTTAAAATCTCCCTTATCCTCGTAGCTGCGACTGATGAACCAAAGCTGGTCAAGATTCTCCCTGTCTATTTCCGCAGCAATAGCCCTGCCGATACCACGGGAAGCACCGCTTATAATGGCAATGTTCATTTTCATCCCTCCTTTTTTAAAATTATACCATTAAAACTCCTTGCAGTCAATGTATTTTACTTGCATTTGTGCGTCTTATATGATAAAATAATAGCAGTTAAGAAAAGGAGGACATTATGGATAACGGAAATATGTCATATAATCCTTTATCAAGGATCCAACCGTATATTTCGTATGATGAAAATATATTATGGTGTGGTATGCCGGCCGTTAAGCAACGCTTTAACGTTAAGGATACGCCAACGTTTTTATTCGGAATTCCTTTTTTAGCATTTGCTATATTTTGGACCGCAATGGCATCCTCTGCATCTTCCGGAGGACCTATCGGAACGGTTTTCCCGCTTTTTGGTATCCCATTTATCGTTGTTGGCATATTTATGGTCTTTGTTTTACCATATAAAACCATAAAAAACAGAAATAATGCGGTATACGCCATAACAGACAAAAGAGTATATATTTTGTATGATAATTCAAAGCAAAGCTTGATAAGCTATGAGCGTTACCGACTTTCAAATATTACCGTGGAAATTAAGGACGGTAACGTAGGTAACATCAGATTTCAAACAGGACAATATTATGAAACTGCGGGCAGGCGAAACAGATATGGAACTGTAAGAGCCAGCTATGACGGATTTTTCGGTATAAATGATGTCCAATACGTATTCAGAATTTTAAATCAGTAAACGGAGGTATTATTATGAAATGCATACATCTCGACTTTCACACAAGCCCCGCAATTGACGGAATAGGTACAAAATTCAACAAGGCTGAATTTACAAAAGCAGTAAAAGAAGCAAAAATTGACTTGATGACAGTATTTGCTAAATGCCATCACGGATATTGCTATTATCCTACAAAGGTTGGTACGGTTCATCCCGGACTTAAGTTTAATCTTCTTAAGGAGCAGATAGAAGCAATTCATGATGCGGGGGCAGAGGCTCCTATTTACATAACTATGGGATGGAGCAAGCTTGATGCAGACGAGCATCCCGAATGGCATCATATTGATTTTTGGAAAAAAGAGCCTATATATTTCGGTACCCGCCCTACAGATGATCTTGATACGCCCATTCACGATTGTACATGGACAACACTTTGTCCTGTTGGCGGATATAAGCAGCATCTTATAGATATTACCCATGAGGTTTGTCAGCAGTTTGATACAAAAGACGGTGTTTTTTATGATATTTGCTTTATGAGAGATGCTTGTGCTTGTGAAAGCTGCAAGGCAGGTATGAAGGAAATGGGACTTGACCCCGACAATTATGCGGATGCGCAGAAATATTATAGAATCAAGCGTATTGAGCTTATGAAGGAGCTTACCGGAATAGTTCATCAGTATACTCCCGGCGCACCCGTTTTTTACAATGGCGGAGCAGACCAAAACAGACCTGAGTATCATCCTTATCAGACACATTATGAGCTTGAGGATCTTCCTACCGCATGGGGTGGATACGATCTTATGCCCTTACGCGCTAAATTCTTTGAGAAGTACGGAAAGAAGTTCTGGGGCATGACGGGTAAATTCCATCACGCTTGGGGAGAATTCGGCGGATTTAAAAATAAGGACGCACTCAAATATGAATGCGCAGATATGGTAAGTATTGGCGCATCAATCTCGGTAGGCGACCATTTGCACCCTCTTGGTAAGCTTGATGACAGTACCTATGCTATTATAGGACATGCGTTTGATTACACTGAAAAAATAGAGAAATATTCTGAAAACACTAAGGCATATACGGATATCGGTATTTGGATGAGCCACAATTATGACTCTGATATGGGCGCTTCAAAGATGGTCCAGATTATGCACCTTGAGTTTGACGTTATAGAGTCGGGAGATGATATTTCAAAGTACAAATGCATTATTCTTCCTGACTGCGTGAAGCTTTCGGATGAAGACAAAAAAGCAATATGTGACTATGTTTCAAAAGGCGGAGCAATCGTTGCGAGCGGAAACAGCGGATTTAAGGAAATCGGCATCGACATAAAGGGTCCCTCCGAATATGACCTTGATTACATCTCATGCGATATGGAGGAAATAACGACACCGTTCCTGTCCTACACTAAGGCTTACGTTGCAGAGTGTAAAGGAGAAGTACTTGCAAAGGTTTACGAGCCTTATTTTAACCGTACCTTCCGCCATTTTTGCGGTCACAAGAACACTCCCTTTAAGGAAGAGCCTGCAAGCTATCCTGCGCTTGTTAAAAATGATAAGGTTATATATTTCGCCCATCCCGTTTTTGCAGCGTATAACAGCTCCGGTAACTATGTACTTGAAAGATATATCAAAAAGGCTGTTGCAGAGGTCTATGAAAAGAATATCGAATTCAATTATTATCCATCCTGTGCGAGAGTAAGAGTACGTAAGAGTGAGGAAAAGAGCTTTTATGCGGTTCATATGCTTTACGCTCCCCCGATCAACAGAGGAAACGTATGCTTGCTTGAGGATTTCCCCCCTCTCTATAATACGGAAATCAAGCTTTCCGTTCCCGAGCAGGTAAAGAGTGTGACACTTGTTCCTCAAAATAAGGAAATACCCTTTGTGCAGAAGGACGGCAAGATCACATTTAACGTGGAAAAAATGGAACTTCATCAGCTTATAGTTTTGAATTATTAATTAAAACAAGAAAATTCGGGATCTACTCCCGAATTTTTCTTTTTTTGGCTGTTTATCGCGCGTAAAAATACGCAATATATATTGAAAATATAAAAAAAGTGTGATAAAATATCTTGAAGAGGTGAATTTAAATGTCAAATGTTTTGGATTATGTAAAGTGGCGTTGCGATATTCCATTTTCACATTCACCGCTAAATGAAATCGACAGTCTTATATTTACTGAGCTGTCCTATTTACCCTTTGAGCATTTTGTTCCTCATATAAACAGTAATGAAAAGCTGCTTTTATCTGAGGTTGCCGATAGATTTTTTGATGTTTATGATGAGGATAGGTCAATCGGAGCTATCCTTCCCGGTCCTGAGATCATCCGTCTTTTCAGAATGGTATGCAGAAGCAATCGCTTTGCAGAGGTTAAGATGTGGGCTTATGTAAACGAAATAAGCAAGGATGCTGAAAAGCAATTTTCGGCTATGTGCTTTTCTTGGGGGAAAAAGAACACCTTTATAGCCTTTCGTGGCACTGACGATACATTGGTTGGTTGGAAAGAGAATCTTAATATGGCGCTTTTCACACCTATTCCGGCACAAACTGAAGGAGTAGAGTATGTTGAAAAGATAGCTAAGCTTACAAAGGATAGGTTGTATCTTGGGGGACATTCTAAGGGAGGAAACATTTCGGTATACTCTGCATTGAACGTAAATCCCAAGGTCAAAAAGAGAATAGTAACAGTATTTAACTACGACGGTCCCGGATTTACCGATAAATTCACAGATATGGTGAATGATTCCGTAACCGTTGAAAAAATAAGAAACATAATGCCTGAGGGCTCTATAATCGGCAGGATATTCGATATTATAGGTGAGTACGAAATCGTAAAGAGCTTTAACAAAGGGGTTATGCAGCACGACGCATTTTCATGGAGCGTTATGGGAGCGGAATTTGTAAACGCCAATGAATTTGAAAACGGAAGCGATGAATTTCATCAGCTGCTTAAGGCATGGGTGAGCAAAATGCCGGAAGAGGACAGACATCGCTTTGTGGAGAGCTTTTACAGACTCGCAACCACTACAAATGCATCTACGCTTTCCGATATAATGATAGACAAAATGAAGTTTATTTTCGGTATTATATCGGCAAAGGGAGACGATAAAAAGGTGGTAATAGACGGATTAAAGCGTCTCATAAAGGAAAAGAACGAAATAAGGGGCTCAGCGAAGAGTAAGGCCTTTTTGAAAGGGAAAAAGGATGATGACGAAACACCGATAGAGTCAGTGTACTTTTCTCCCGGAAATAAAAAGAATAAATAACCGTTTTGGTTGGAATAGAGGATTAATATGCAGAATTTGGAAATAAGCCTTTTATACCCCGATATAGAAACGCTTACTAAGGGTGTTGATGGGGTTGATAGGGCCAACATCTCTACAGAGGTTTTAGAGGAGCTTCAGCTTACGTCAATTATCGATCTTAAGTCCGGTAGACTTTGTGACTTCTTCACAAAGGATATTAATGTAATTGAATACCGTCAAAAGGTATTTGAGGATATGATGGAGAATCCTGAGCTTTGCGATCTTTTTGAGAAAGTAAGCCCCATTCTTCTTGATATTTCGGAGATTCGCCGTCTTTCACAGGATACTGAGGCTTCAGAGGGATATCTTTACAGTATTACGGAAATAGAGCTTTACATTTCCGCAATGGAGCTTCTTTCCGAGGGATTGTATCCTATGATGGGCAAATTCAAGAGTCAGGCGCTTATTGCCCTTACCGAAAGAATTAAGGAGCTTACGGAAAGCGATTACTACAAGGATCTTAATGTAAAGCTTAAGGAGCTTACAACCCGTATAAGCGAGGTTAAAAGCGTTACTATAGGTGTAAACCTTAATTCGCAGCTTCGTCCTGAATATGCAGGTGTTTTGAGCGTTAATAATGACAGATTTAAGTCCGGAGAGCTTCTTGAAAAGATTTTAAGACTTGATTTCAGAACAAATGAATACACCTGTATTTCTTCATTGATACCGTTTAAAAAGGGACAGTCCGACAATCAGCAGACAGCTCTTACAAATGCTTTCAACGGCGCTCTTGCAAACGTGTTCAAGACTTCAATGCGTTCATGGAGAAAGGTAATTCAGACTTACGTTCTTGAAAATGCCGATTTCCTTATCAAGCTTATGCCTGAGATGGAGTTTATAGTAAGAGGTACAGAGCTTCTTAACAAATTCAAAAATTCCGAAAATAGCTTCTGCTTCCCCAAGATGATGCCTATGGAGGAGAAGAAGTTTGACGTAAAGGGAATTTACAACCCCGTCGTAGCATCCAAGGTTGATGCGAAAATGGTAACAAATGATTTTGCGTTTGATGATAACGGAAGATTTTATGTATTATCCGGACCTAACCGTGGCGGTAAATCGGTTATTACGTGTTCAATCGGTCACGTATTCGCACTTGCTCAGCTCGGTCTCGCAGTAAGCGCCGAGGAAGCGGTGATAAGTCCCGTTGATGCGATATTTACTCATTTCCCCACAGGATCAGAGGATACCATTGATAAGGGTAGACTTGGAGAAGAGTGTGCCCGTCTTGATGATATATTTGATAAGGTAACAGAAAACAGCCTTGTTCTTCTTGATGAATCTCTTTCATCAACCGGATCGTTTGAGGGTGCGTATATTGCATCAGAGGTGCTTTGCGGCTTTTCGATGGTAGGATGCCGAGGTATATTCTCAACTCACTTACATGAGCTTTCATCTATGATAGATGAGATAAATGAAAAATGCACGGCAGACGGCGGCGCTAAAATCGACACTCTCGTTGCGGGCATGAATAACGGACAGAGAAGCTTTAAGATTTTACGTGCAAAGCCTGATGGAAAAAGCTATGCAAGAGATATTGCAAACAAATATGGTATATCTCTTGACCACATTTTGAAAAAAATTCAAAAAAATAATTAAAAAATTCGATTTTGCTATTGCAATTGAAAAAATACTGTGTTATAATAGCAAGCGTGAATTTTAGTAGGTTAATTTTCTACTCTAATGGAGGTGTAAAAAATGGCTAAATGTGATGTATGCGGTAAGGGCGTAGTTTTTGGACACAACGTTTCCCACTCTAACCGTAAGACCAACAGAACTTGGAAGCCCAACATCAGAAGAGTTAAGGCTGTTGTTGAAGGTTCAAACAAGACAGTTTATGTATGCTCCCGTTGCCTTCGTTCCGGCAAGGTAACTCGTGCCTAACTGATTAATGAAATCAAAAGACCGTATTCTGCGGTCTTTTTTTCACTTTATAATAGATTTGTGAGGTTATATGAAGGCTTTTTTAAATATAGAAGCTTGTAAAGGCTTTACAGAAGCTACGGGAATTGAGGTTTGTCCTCTTAGACCGTATAAAAAACTTGATTTACCGGTTTCATCCCATGCCGATATGCTTATAAATATAATAGAAGAAAATATTTTTTGCTATGAGGATTACTATTGGGATAATAAGGAAATATTTGATATAGCGGAGAAAAATGGGTATAAGGTTATAAAATGTACGCCGCCCGTATCATCCCAATATCCCCATGATATTGGTCTTAACGCTCTTGTTATGGATAAAAGAATATTTGGAAAAATTGATTTTTTGTCTACGGAGCTTAAGGCCATCGCTATAGAAAAGGGATATGAGCTTATAAACGTAAATCAAGGTTATACCGCATGTACAACTCTTGCCCTCGACGGTCAAAATGCCGTAACTGCCGATGTATCTGTAAAAAATGCATTGGAAAGTTGCGGAATTAAGGTTACTTTTATCAGAGAGCAAAACATAAAACTACCGGGATATAATACAGGCTTTATCGGCGGAGCCGGTCTTGTGTGTGACGGTAAAATTTTCGTTTTCGGAAATGCGGAAACCTTGCTTGATTATAGTAAAATAAAGGCTCACGTAGACGCTCTTGAAATGTCTATCATATCAATTTTGTCGGGGGATGTGGTTGATTTTGGCGGAGCAAAGCTTATTTTTTAACTGTAAAATCGCTCTTGATGAGCGATTTTTTTCTTTTTTTGCAAAAAAAGGGTTACTTTAATTAAAAAAGTTCGGTAAATCTCTTGTCAAAGCAGAAAAGCTATGATATAATTTTTGTATAATATAATATATTTGCATACGCTCAGGCGTTTCTTACGCATTTTATATACGAAACTGATTAGAACGGGAGTTGACTGTAAAAATGATTTGGAATTATATAGTTCATTTCTTTTCAATGTTTAAGCTGATATCTGTCTTTGACATTATTGATATACTTTGTCTCTCAGGCGTACTTTTTGTTATTTACCTCTTCATGAAGGAAAGAAGAGCGGGTAAGCTTGCAATAGGTGTAGGCTTTATCTTTATTTTGCTCATTCTTTGCGAAATTTTATCGCTTCGCGCAATGCAGTATATTCTTTCCCATGCAATTGATGTAGGTCTCGTTCTTCTCGTTGTTATTTTCCAGCCCGAGATCCGTTCAGGTCTTGAAAAGTTAGGTGATAATTCTCTTAAGGGTATTAAGGTTATTGGAGAAAAGAACAGCACGCAGACAATTGCGATGATAGATGAGATCTCAAACGCAACCTTTGAGCTTGCCAAGTCCAAAACAGGCGCTCTTATCGTGTTTGAAAGAAATACAAAGCTTGGCGACCTTATCCTTACGGGTACGGTTATCAATGCGCAGGTCAGCTCTTATCTTTTGAGAAACATATTCTACGATAAGGCTCCCTTGCATGACGGAGCGGTGATTATACGTGATAACAGAATTTATTCAGCAGGATGCTTGCTCCCACTGTCTATAAACTCTGATATTATTAAGGATTTAGGCACAAGACACAGAGCTGCCATCGGAGCGAGTGAAAACAGCGACTGTATTGCCGTTGTGGTTTCGGAGGAAACGGGTATTGTTTCCATTGCTCATGAGGGACATATTTACAGGAACTTCACAAGAGCTACCATGAAGAAGAAGCTTGAGGAATATCTTGTACACAATTCCTCACAGGCAAAGAGCAAGAACGGCGTACGCATCAGAATGAAGCACAAATAAGGAGACGTAATGGATAAGTTTTCAAGAACTACTGAAATAGATACTGCCGGTGTTCTTAACGCCATAGAGCAGGATACTCCTAAAAAGAGCAGAAGAGGTAATATCATTGCCCTTGTAATTTGTATTTTTGTAGCTGTGGGCATTTGGGCATACGTTATGTATACCGATCCTACGGAGCATGAAAGGGAGTACAGAGACGTTGATATTATATGCGAGAACGCTGATTACAACGTAGAGGTTTTGGATGAGGTTGACGTCGTGATAAAAGGAACTAACCTTAACATCACCGAAATCAGCAAATCCGATATTAAAATTGTGATTTTGAAAAAGGAAATCATCGGAACCGGAAAATACAAAGTTGGTATAAAATGCTTTGTTGAAGTTGAGGCTGCAGACGTTGAAGTTATTCCGTCTGTCGATACGGTTACAGTTAAGGTGAGTGCAAAATGATATTGCTCATTGAACAAATCAAGGTTAATCTTGATGCGACTGATGAAGATATTTTCGAAATAGCAAAGGTGCGTATAAGTAATACACGCACCTTTTCAATTGTCGGAGATATGCATATTTTCAAAAGGTCTGTCGATGCCCGCAAAAAAGACGATATAAAAATCGTATGTACGGTTTGTGCTGAGGCAGAATCAAAAAAAGCAAGTATTGATAGTGATTATCTTTTGACTAAGGGAATAAAGATTTTTACCGAGGACAGCTTTGAAATTAAATGCGGCAAGGCTCCTTCTGTACCACCCCTTGTTGTGGGCTTCGGCCCTGCCGGAATGTTTTGCGCTCTTATTCTTGCGCGCGCAGGTTATAAGCCTACGGTAATTGAAAGAGGATCCGATATAGATACGAGAGTTAAGGATGTTGAAGGATTTTATGCTAACGGACGTCTAAATACCGATTCGAATATTCAGTTCGGTGCAGGTGGGGCGGGTACCTTTTCTGACGGTAAGCTTACTACAAGGATAAACGACAGTAAATGCTCCTTTGTATTGAAGACTCTTTGTGAGCATGGTGCGCCCGAGGATATCATGTACAAGGCAAAGCCTCATATCGGTACGGATAAGCTTCGAAACGTGGTGAAAAGCATAGAAAGTGAAATCATTGCTCTTGGCGGAAGAGTTATCTATAACGCAAGGCTTGATTCGTTTGATAATGGAATTGCCCATACTGCAAAAGGTGATATTTTGTACTCTGATATCATTCTTGCAATAGGGCATAGCGCAAGAGATACTTACAAGTATCTTATGGGCAAGGGATTTGCAGTTGAGCCGAAGGCGTTCTCTGTAGGTGTTAGAGTTGAGCACTTGCAGACAGATATAAATGAGGCGATGTACGGAAGATATGCAGAGGACAAGCGCTTGGGAGCCGCAGATTATAACGTATCATACCGTAAGGACGGAAAGGGTGTTTATTCCTTCTGTATGTGTCCCGGAGGAGAGGTTGTGGCCGCCACCAGCGAGGAGGGCGGAGTAGTAGTTAACGGTATGAGCGTTTATGCGAGAAACGGCAGAAACTCAAACTCGGCTATCTGCGTGCAGGTCGATAAGGATGATTATGGCAACGACCCTGCGCTTGCTATTGAATTTCAACGCATGCTTGAAAGAAATGCGTTTTTGGCTGCCGGTTCAGATTATTCTGCACCTGTGCAGACATTGGGAGATTTTTATGAATGTAAGGCTGTGACCGAGCCTACAAGAATCAAACCGTCGTATATGGACGGTAAGGTCAAGGTGTGTGATATTAACACCGTTTTGCCTAAATTCGTATGTGACTATCTAAAAATCGGATTTAATGAGTTTGGCAAAAAAATCAAAGGCTTTAATTCAAGCTATGTGCCGATTACGGGAGTGGAAACACGTACGTCTGCACCCTTGAGAATAATGAGAGATCAGCGGCTTTACAATGCGTTTATGAATCCTACCGTATATCCTTGCGGTGAAGGTGCAGGATATGCAGGAGGCATTATGAGCGCTGCAGTTGACGGTATAAACGTTGCTTTAGCAATTTTAAATAAATGAGGTTATGAATTACAAAAACAAAAAAATTTGGAATATAAGGTCTGAAAATGCAGCCTCAAAAGAAGCTACACAAATTTCAGACAGCATGGGAATAAGCAAAATTCTTGCCACCCTTCTTTTGAACAGAGGATATAAAACGGTAAGAGATGTTACTGCCTTCCTCGGTAAAAGCACGGAGATATTGCACGATCCTTTTCTTATGAACGATATGGAAAAGGGTGCGATGCGAATACTTGAGGCAGTTGAGAAAAAAGAAAGAATTTCCGTGTACGGAGATTATGACGTTGACGGTGTTACGTCTGTCAGCATATTATACTTATATCTTGAGAGTATTTCTGCAGATATTGATTACTATATTCCCAACCGAAAGGGAGAGGGCTACGGAGTATCAGAGCAGGCTGTAAAAAAGCTTGCTGAAAACGGTACGCGTCTTATTGTTACCGTAGATACTGGTGTTACCGCGCATAAGGAAATAGAATTAGCCAAAGAATATGGAATTGATACGGTTATTACGGATCATCACGAGTGTCCATCGGAGCTTCCGTCCGCAATTGCGGTTATAAACCCGAAAAGAAAGGATTCAACATATCCGTTTCAGAGTCTTGCAGGCGTAGGAGTAGTTTTTAAGCTTCTTTGCGCCCTTGAAACGTTAAGAACAGGGGAAGATCTTACCTCCTGCGTAAGAAGAATTGCAAAAAAATACGCAGACCTTACCGCTATCGGTACAATTGCCGACGTAATGCCCGTTACAGATGAAAACAGACTTATTATATCCTACGGTCTTTCAATGGTTGAGGATACGGATAAAATCGGTTTGTCAACACTTATAAATTTGTGTCGCACAAATGATACTAAGCCCCAAAAGTCCAAAACCAAAAAGAAGATATCATCAGGGTTTGTCGGATTTACTATCGCACCGAGAATTAATGCTGCAGGTAGAATTTGCGATGCATCCTTAGCTGTAGAGTTATTTCTTTCAAAGAATCACGCCGATGCGGAAAAATATGCTATCCAGCTCTGCGATATTAACAAGGACAGACAGCTTGAGGAGAACAGAATAGCGGATGAAGCCTTTGAGAGCATAGAGAAGAACGGATATGATCACGGTGGAGTGATCGTTCTTGATAATACGGAATGGAATCACGGTGTTATAGGAATCGTTTCATCAAGAGTTACGGAAAAATATTCGTTACCGTCAATTCTTATTTCGTTTGAGGGTAATGAAAATCCTTATGATGATGAGGCTATCGGTAAGGGCTCCGGACGAAGCATCAGAGGAATGAATCTTGTAAATGCATTATCCTCATGCTCAGATATTCTTGAAAAATTCGGTGGACATGAGCTTGCTGCCGGACTCAGCGTAAAGAGAAAGAATTTAAAGGAGCTTCAAAGAAGAATGACGGAATATGCAAGAGCGTCATTTAACGGGGAAGAACCTGTAGGAGCTCTTGATATTGATTGCATACTCGGTGAAAGGGACGTATCAAAGGAGCTTGCTACCGAAATCACCCTTCTCGAGCCATACGGAGTATCAAACCTTGTTCCCGTATTCGCAATGAAGAATATGGTTATCGAGGATATAGTTCCCGTTGGTATGAACAGACACTTAAAGTTGATTCTTTCCAAAAACGGAATCAGATTTACCGCTATGCAGTTCTGCGTTTCGTCTGAAGAGTTTGGATATGAGATAGGCGATGAAATTGATATTGCCTTTAATCTTGAAATCAACGAATTTATGAATATGCGCACAGTACAGCTTAACGTTAAGGATATAAGGCTTTCCGAAAGCTCTCTTTTGATACAGGAAAATGGGGAAAGGGAGTTTGAAGAGGTTAAATCGGGTAGCTTTGCAGGAGATCCGAAGGAAATGATACCTGACCGTGAGGATTTTGCCAAGGTATATAATTTCCTCCTTAAATCCGCAAGAGAGGGAATAAGTGAGTATACATATCTAAGACTTCTTAAGGCGTTGAACTGTAAAAGAGGCGCTGAGTCTATGTCATACGCTAAGGTTAAGCTTGTCATAAACGTATTTCTTGAGCTTAATATTGCATTTATTGAAGAAATAGACGAATATAGCTTTAAATATCGCATAACCTATACAAAAACCAAAACCAGCCTTGATAAATCCAATATTTTGAAAAGGCTTAAAACATTATACTCAGTAAAATAAAGGAGACCCCATGCTAGCGGAGGAATTAAGACCTATTGAGCAGCTTATTGAACTGCTTGAAAACAGTAATAAAAAGTACGACCTTGAAAAAATAAAAAAGGCCTTTCTTTACGCTGATGAAATGCATAAGGGACAGCTCCGTCAAAGCGGAGAGCCTTATATAAGCCATCCTATAGCAGTTGCCGAGAGTGTTGTTTCTCTCGGTTTGGATACGGATTCTGTTTGTGCAGCTCTTCTTCATGATACGGTGGAGGACTGTCCTGATAAAACAAACCTTGATGAGGTAAGAAAGCTTTTTGGAGATGACGTAGCGCTATTTGTAGACGGTGTTACAAAGATCAAATCCATTAATGTAGAGGACAAAGAGGAAACACATATTGAAAATATCCGTAAAATGCTTCTTGCAATGTCCAGAGATATAAGAGTTATATTTATCAAGCTCTGTGACAGAATGCATAATATGCGTACTCTTTACGTAAAGAAGGATGCAAAGAGAAGAGCTACCGCTCTTGAGACTATGCATGTTTATGCGCCCCTTGCTCACCGCTTAGGTATGCAGAGAATAAAGCAGGAGCTTGAAAATTACGCCCTTATGTACCTTGACCCCATTGGATATCAGGAGATTAAGGCGAATATTGATGATAAATTCGGAAAGAACGTTAATTTTATCGAAAATATAACAAATCACGTTTCCAGCAGACTTGAAGCTATCGATATAAAGCATAAGCTCAAGGGCAGAGTAAAAACCGTATACAGCGTTTACCGTAAAATGTATAATCAGAACAAGAGCTTTGATGAGATATATGACTTTTATGCACTCCGTATAATCGTTGATACTGAGCTTGAGTGCTATACGGTTCTTGGTCTTATTCACGAAATGTATAAGTCAGTTCCGGGTAGATTTAAGGATTATATATCCACTCCAAAGCCCAATATGTATCAGTCACTTCACACAACTGTAATCGGTAAGGACGGTATTCCCTTTGAGGTCCAGATAAGAACAAGAGATATGGACCATGTGGCTGAGTACGGTATTGCCGCCCACTGGAAGTATAAAAGCGGAGAAAAATCTTCTGTTGATATTGATAAAAAGCTCGATTGGATATCAAAGCTTATCGATACGGAAACGGATACAAGAGATCCTGATGAATTTTTACATGCATTCAAAATAGATATCTTCCACGACGAGACGTTTGTATTTACTCCTAAGGGCGACGTAATTGCATTACCTCTCGGAGCGACGCTTATTGACTTTGCGTACTCGATTCATACGGGCGTAGGAAATAAGATGATAGGCGCTAAGATAAACGGCAGAATAGCTCCTATTGATTCCCAACCCAAGAACGGAGATATTGTAGAGGTCATTACCTCTAACTCCTCTAAGGGCCCGAGCAGAGACTGGCTCAATATTGTAAAAACAAGTGAAGCAAGAAATAAGATAAGACAGTGGTTCAAGAAAGAAAAGCGTCAGGAGAATATTGCTGTTGGTAAAAATGAGATTGAAAAAATGTTCAATCGTAAGCGTATGGCGTGCACGGACTCCGAGAGGGAGGAAATCGTTTTAACCGTTGCTAAACGTATCGGTATGGTTGATGCAAACGATCTGTACAACGCTCTCGGCTACGGTGGAATTTCTTATACAAAGGTCGAATCGAAGCTTACTGACGAATACGAAAAGAATTATAAAAAGGAAGCTCCAAAGGAAATTAGCGTAATAGAGCCTACACCTCAATCGGCATTCAAAAAACGTAAATCCAACAGTGGAGTTATCGTTGACGGAGAAGAAGGATGCGCAGTTAAATTTGCAAAATGCTGTAATCCTTTGCCCGGTGAGGTTATAATCGGTTTCATTACAAAGGGATACGGAATTTCGATTCACAAGGCGGATTGCCCGAATATAAGCTCCGCATTCGCAAATGAAGATAACGCAGACAGATTCGTAAAGGCAGAATGGGATATTCCCTCAGGAAATACCGTATCCACATATGAGTCTGCAATACAGATATTTGTAACTAACAGAATTTCCATTCTTGCGGATATTTCTGTTGCTCTTGCAGAAATGAAGGTAGATATCGTATCTATCAATACTAAAAACGTTGATGGTGCATCTATTATCAATATGACGATTTCTTGTAAAAACATAGAGCATTTTAACTCTATAATATCAAGATTAAGAAATATCAAGGACGTTATAAGAGTTACAAGAGTGATAGGAGCATCGACATGATAGCAGTACTTCAAAGGGTAAGCCGTGCAAGCGTTACGGTTGATGAGCTTGTTTGCGGAAAAATAGATAAAGGATTACTTATTTTGCTCGGTGTAAAGGATGGGGATACGGAAAGGGATGCAACACTTCTTGCCGATAAAATAAGTAAATTAAGAATATTTTCCGACGAAAACGGAAAAATGAATTTAAGCGTAAAGGATGTTTACGGCAGCGTGCTCGTTATTTCTAATTTTACGCTTATGGCAAATTATAAAAAAGGCAACAGACCCGATTATATGAGCGGAGCAAAGCCTGACGAGGCAAACCGTCTTTACGAATATTTTTGTAATTATATATCAACACTTGTTCCTACTGAAAAGGGAATTTTCGGTGCGGATATGAAGGTTGATCTGCTAAATGACGGACCTGTTACCATAGTAATGGATAGTGAAATTTTAAAATGAAGCTTAATTTAAACGGAAATATCAATAAAATATACGTACAGTCGCTTTGTATGATGTTTTATCACGGAGTGAAATTTCCCGAAAATGGGGAAAGCTGCGACAATCTTGAATTGACCGTTACCGTAAATGAAAGTAAAAGTGCTGTACACTGTACAGCACTTTTACGCCAAGATGAAAGATTTGTTGAAAAATCTGCATCATGTAATTTTATGGAGAATGAAAGTGTTGACAGGACATATAAAATTGCCATAGGACAAGCCATATATTCAGCGGGGGCTGAAATGACTGGCAGGGACTCCGGATACGGCATTCTTACGGGAATTAGACCTTCTAAGGTGGTTGCCGAGATTCTATCTCATAATGATGTAACGGATACTATGAATATACTTACTAAAAGATATCTTATGAGTATCGAAAAGGCAAGGCTGTGTATTGAGGTTGCAAAAAACGAAACTGAAATATTAAGAAGCACGGATGATTCAAAATGCAGCGTGTATATTTCTATTCCGTTTTGTCCGTCAAGATGTAATTATTGCTCCTTTATTTCATATGCAGGTAAAAAGCTTTTCTCCTTGATTCCGGATTATCTCGAAAAGCTATGCGTTGATATAAAAAATACGTTTGATAATATAAAAAAGCTCGGACTTACGGTTTCTTGTATATATATCGGCGGAGGAACTCCTACAATACTCAGTGAAGAGCAGCTTGACAGACTTCTTTCCACAATTTATAGCAGTACAGACGTAAACGCACTTGATGAATATACCTTAGAGGGCGGAAGACCCGATACCATAACGGAGAAAAAGCTCGAAACAGCTAAAAAATACGGAATAACGAGAATAAGCGTAAATCCACAGACCTTGAATGATGATGTTCTTGAAAGAATAGGACGCCGCCATACGGTTGCAGAATTTCTTGATGCGTATAAAAAGGTAAGCGAAAGCGGAATACCAATAGTAAATACAGATCTCATAGCAGGACTCGACTATGATAACTATGATAGCTTTAAAGCTACGGTCGATAAAATTATAGAATTGTCTCCCGCTAATATTACTGTACATAGCTTCTGTGTAAAAAATGCGGCACAGATTCGCTCAGATGATAAGGATATTTATGGAAAAAATACCGATTTTGCAAGAAAGAGTATAGATTATTCGATTTGTGCGCTTTTATATAACGGATATACTCCGTATTACATGTACAGGCAGAAGAACACAGTTGGTAATTCCGAAAATGTGGGATACGCAAAAAAAGCTTTTTTAGGACTTTATAACGTATATATGATGTCTGATGCTCATACTGTATTCGGTATAGGAGCAGGGGCTACGACAAAACTTGTAAAACACGTAAATGGGAATAGCTGTATAGAAAGAATATTTTCACCAAAATATCCATATGAATATTTAAAAGAAAACAGAGATTTTTACGATAAGGCGAAGAATTTTTTTGATAGGAGTTTATTATGAAAATTATAAACGTTTCCTTTGAGTGCGAGTATGATAAGAAAAAATATGTACTTGAATGTGAAGAAAAATTTCATAAATATCTCATTGATATCTCCGCAAGAGTTCAAGAAAGCGGAGCAGATATCATATTATTATCAGGCCCCACCTGTTCGGGAAAAACTACCCTTGCAAATAAAATAATTGATGATTATACAGAAAACGGTAAGGATGTAAAGGTCGTTTCTATTGACGATTTCTTTAATGATAGAGAAGGTATAAGAGTTGTAAAGGAAAATGAAAAAATAGACTATGACTCCGTCGATGCTCTTGACTTTGAATGTCTTGAAAAATGCGTATACGATCTTGAAACAAAGCGGGAGTTTTCGGTACCGAGATATGATTTCCTAACACAAAAGCGCGTTGGATATGAGACCTTCAAAATGAACGAAAATACCGTAGTGATATTTGAGGGAATACAGGCTGTATATCCTGAGATTTACGGTTTGTTTTCAAATTACGATCATATAGGTATATTTACAAACGTTGATAATGACGTTATGGTTAACGGCGTGCATTTTTCCCGTGATGATATCCGTCTTTCAAGAAGAATAGTAAGGGATAGAAAATTCCGAGGAGCAACAGCGGATTTCTCACTTTACCTTTGGGAAAGTGTAAGGGAAAATGAGGATAAGAATATATATCCCAATAAAAATATCTGCAAAATACAAATGGATTCCTTTCTTGATTATGAATTATTTGTTATAAAAAAATATATAATAGAAGTATTAAAGGATGTTTTACCGGAAAGCAAATATTACGGTAAAGCAACGGAGCTGCGGAATAAATTCCTCTCTCTTCCGGAAATAAGCTTTGATTATGTACCCGCAGATTCCCTTTATACTGAATTTTTAGGAAAAAAATAAGAGGATTCAATTTGTTTAACACAGTCGACAGTAAAAAAAGAAGTTCAAAAAATTTATTTTTTTCGGGCGTACTGATTTTAACCGTCGCCAGTATCCTTGTAAAGGCTGTGGGATTAATATCCAAAATAGCCTTAAACAGAGTAGTAGGAAGCGTTGGAGCGGGATATTATAGCTCAGCTTACGAAATCTATGCTTTTTTATACGTTATTTCCACGTCGGGACTTCCTGTTGCTATATCAATTATGATAGCAAAAAGTGTCGCTAACGGAAATAGCGGAAGAGCAAACCGAATATTTAATACGGCTTTTAAAGTATTTGCGACCATGGGGCTTGTTTTAACAGGCCTCATGATTATTTTTTCGCCCCAACTGTCAAAATTAATGGGTGCTCCCGAAACAGAATCATGTATTAAAGCGGTAGCTCCCACCTTGTTTTTTATTTGTATAAGCAGCTGTATAAGAGGATATTTTCAAGGATATCAGCTTATGGGGCCGACGGCGGTATCTCAAATAATTGAGGCGGTATTTAAGGTCGTTATAGGTATTTGCGGAGCGCTCTACGCAAAAAACATGGGCTATGCTGACCATATAGTTGCGGCATATACGGTTATGGGAGTAACCGTAGGCGTATTCCTCGGTACTCTGTATCTTACGTTAAGAAAATATATTTTCGATAAATATAACAGAATCGGTGATAACGGCAGCCTTGAAATAAGCAGTATGGGATTAATAAAGGAAATGCTTAAGATTGCAGTACCAATAACCCTAAGCTCCTCTGTTTTATCTCTTACAACCATTTTGGATACGTTTATGATACAAAACAGACTTTTGTCCTATGGAATGGATAAGACAACCATAAGAATTTATTACGGCGATTATACGTCCCTTGTTATTTCTATGTTTAATCTGCCGACTATTCTTATTTATCCGATTGCCAATGCGTTGGTTCCTCTCATATCCGCATCTGTTGCAAAAAACGACGAGGATGGGGGAATAAAAATCAGAAAGCTGGGAATGAGAATGACAGCTATTATATCCATTCCTTGCGCTGTTGGTATGGCTGTGTTTTCCGCTCCGATTTTAAATTTACTTATGTTTAAGGATGATTCGGTGGAAAGAGCGGCACCCTGGCTCTCCGTTGCGGCTATCTCAGTAATATTTTTAGGTGTTATAGCAATAACTAACGCTTTTTTGAATTCTGCAGGACATCAAAGGCTTCCTATAATCTCAATGCTTTGCGGAGCTACGGTAAAGCTTGCTGCAAATCTTATTTTACTTGATAAGATAGGTATGATAGGAGCGCCTATTGCTACTGTATTATGTTATCTTACGGCGTCGGTTATGAATATTTATTTTGTCATAAAAAAAGTGGGGGACATACCAAATCCCTTTGATGTGTTTTTTATGCCCTTTGTTTGCGCGGCAATATGTGTAAGCTCATCATTGATAGCGTATACTATGTTAACGAAGCTGATATCAGTTGAATTAGCCACTTTTGCTGCAATTTTAATAGCTGCTTTGGTATACGCTATGACAGTCATAAAATCAAGAACGGTAAGCGAAGAAGAAATAATGCTTGTACCAAAAGGTAGAGCGTTAATAACGGCTTTGAAAAAGCTTAAAATTATAAAATAATAGTGATATTAAACAAAAAAATCGCAAAAATAATAAAAAATTTGAAAAAATAAACAAAAATACTTGAATTTTATATCATAAGGTGATATAATAAAATCGGAAATAAAAATGAAACGAGGAAAACTCCAATGAACAAGGCAGATCTTATTGAAGTAGTAATGAAGGAAACAGAACTTAAGAAAAAGGATGCCGCAGCAGCAGTAGATGCAGTATTTGCAGGAATTGAAAAGGCTCTTTGTGAGGGAGATAAGGTTCAGATAGTTGGCTTTGGTGCTTTTGAAACAAAGGTACAGGCTGCAAGAGAAGGTCGTAACCCTGCAACAGGCGAAGCTATTCAGATTCCTGAATCCAAAACGGTTAAGTTTTCAGCTGGTAAGGCTCTTAAAGAAAAAGTTAACGGCTAATTAAAATTGAATATAAAAGCAGGCTGTGTATTTACGCAGCCTGTTTTGATGCGGTGATATTATGAGAATAGATAAATTTTTAAAGGTTTCAAGAATTATTAAAAGAAGAACGGTGGCAAACGATGCATGCGACGCTGCCCACGTAGCTGTTAACGGTAAAACAGTTAAGGCTTCATATGATGTTAAGGAGGGAGATATTGTAGAGATCACCTTCGGTGCAAAAAAGCTTAAAATAAGAGTACTTGATGTACGAGAGGTCGTTAGAAAAAACGATGCTCAGGAATTATACGAGGTAGTGTCCGAGTAATAAACTCGGGCACTTTTTCATATATATTAATGTCAGATAGATTGTTTCGGAGGTATATATGGAAGAGAACAGAGAGCCATTAAATCACGATGTTACGATAATAGGCGGTCGAATGCTCAGAATGACCGGAATAAGTGACGTTACAAGCTTTGATGACTGCCAAATAATGGCACAGAATTCGGAATCGGATATTTCAATAGAGGGTGAAGGCTTGAAAATCGAAAAATTTGATGCATCAAGCGGAGAGCTTACAGTCAACGGTAAAATATGCGGAATTAATTATTACGGTACTGCGCCGGAAAAAAAGAAAAGATCCTTTATAGGATTGTTTAAATGAGGTAAATTAAATGGAAATATCCCTTGCGCATCAGTTCGCAGTAGCACTTTCGTCTGTTGTTTTAGGGCTTTTACTCGGTTTAATATATGATTGCGTGAGAATTTTAAGATGCTTTTTGGGAATAAGATATAAAAGATATATGTTTAAAAGGCTCAAATGCATAGACGAAGATACGTCTGTCGGCAAGGCTTACGAAAGCATTGTTATGGGAATAACGGATATAATTTATTTTGTTACGATAGCCGTAATTATGTCTGTTTTCGTATATTTTGTAAACAACGGAAAAATAAGATGGTATATATATTTCGGAGCTTTTTTCGGATTTATGCTTTACTATTTTACCCTTGGCAGAGTCGTAATATCATTATCGAGCTTAATAGTTATTAGAATAAGAAAAATTTTCAAGATCATCCTTGTATGTCTTTTCGAGCCTATAAGACCGGTAGCTTTATGGCTTAAAGCCGCTTTCTGTAAAATCAAAAGGACTTACGTTAAAAACAGGATCAAAAAGCACGAAAAAGAGGACAACTGTAAAAGAAACATCCTTATGGAATACGGAAAAAGATTATAGAGAATGCCGTTTTTAAAAAGCGGCTTTTATCTTGTTATAATATCACTTACAATATCCTTTAGATGGATGGGAGAAGGCTTGAATCTAATAACAAGTCTTAAAATTTCCGTAATAAAAGAGAGCTTTGATGTTATTGCTTTGATTTCTTCAAGGGGCTCTGAGTCAGGAGAAGAATCCGAAGAAAATATGGAAATGCCGTACATTTTAACCCTTGAATTTTCGATAATTTGTATTTCCTCATTGATTTTATATATGTAGTTTCCCATTTTTTCACTCCTAATAATACAGACTTCTACAAATTATTTATACAATAATATAAAAATAAAATAACTGTAATATGAGGAAAAGCCCAACAAATTCAAGGAAAAATTAATGAATTTAAATTTTATAAGCGTTAATTAAAAAACATTGTTTAAAAATTCATCTTATTAAAAAATGCGGCATATCTCGAAATGGTATGCCGTATTTTATATTTGTTTCCGTAAATGCAGCACTTGTAAAGAAAATTGAAAAAAGATAGGTGAACAAAAAGCTCTCTTAACAAAAGAGAGCTTAAAGGCTTGGCGACCAAAAAATAGAATGTGCGGCTATTTAATTGCCTTAACAGTGTACGTTGCTCCCCAATTGTTCAACACCTCTGCAGACGTAAAACCCGCTTCAATGAGAGCTTCAATTTCATGTTTCACAGTAAGCGGTGTATCATAATGGTAAAACTCGTCATCGGTAATTCCTTGTGCTGCCTTCAGGGTTATCAAATTCTGTCGATGCATCTGTTCTTCTTCATCGGATAAGGAAAAATAATCCGTGAGGATAAAATAACCATTATCCCTCAGAGCAATGTGCAATTTAGAATACAAACCAATCTTTTCTTCTTTTTTAAAATGGTGAAGGCTTTCCACCGATACAGCTGCATCAAATACGTTCTCACCGAGTGGTACATCAAAATATGAACCAAGAATCAAGGTTATTTCCTTTCCAACGAATTTTTGCTTAAGTTGTGTTAACATTCCTTGCGAAAGGTCAATTCCCGTAATCCTTGCCGACGGGTTAAGCTTATAATATTCTTGCAGCTCCAATCCCGTACCGCAACCCAAATCAAGTATTAAAGAGTTTTTGGCAGTCGGCAATTGCCTTGCCGTAAAGGGATAGAACTCGTTTGCGGACTCGATGTCGGTCATCATATGCTCATCGTATCTATCAAGTCTCGCCTCAAAGAAATCACTCATTTTTTCAAGCATACATAACCTCCTGAAAATTCATATTTGCCGTTCTTACTTATCGCAACCCGACACAAGACTTATCACACATCATATTATATCACAATAATCGTAAAAAAACAATCTGCGACTTCTGTTTTTTTGTTGTAGGCAAAGCTATCCCTTAGAGTACGCCTCTGACCGATAGTTCTTTTCCTTTTTTAAAAAATAGATTGATTTATAAAGGCATATATGTTAAAATAATCTTGAATTTTAATATAAGGAGTTAATCTTATGATTATTTCAACAACGGAAAGAGTCAAGTGGCAAAAGGGAAAGACAACCGATAAAGAGGGTATTAAGATTACGTTTGGCGATGAAAAACAGAATATAAGAGGATTTGGAACATGCTTTTCCGAGCTTGGCGCAATTGCTCTGAATAAATTAAAGCCTAAAGAAAAAAAGGAACTTCTTGACGAGCTCTTTTGTAAAGATAAAGCAAATTTCAATTATTGCAGAACTCCAATGGGTGCAAGTGATTTCGCAACAGATTTCTATTCTTACAACGAAACAGACGGGGACTATGAAATGAATAATTTCTCCGTTGAAAGAGATGAAAAGTATCTTCTTCCGTTGATTAGAGAAGCGCTTTCCCGTCAGGATGATATGCAGATGTTTGCATCACCCTGGTGTCCACCTCTTTGGCTTAAAACAAAGAAGGTATACAGTAACGGTATTTTCAATGCAACCGAGGAGAATTTTAAGGCATATGCATTGTATTTCAGAAAGTACGTTGATGCTTATCTTGAAAAAGGAGTTCCCCTTGTTCACGTTCATCCGCAAAATGAGCCATGTAGCAATCAGGTATTCCCATCCTGTGTTTGGAGCGGAGACATGCTTACGCATTTTATAGGTAATTATCTCGGTGAAGCTTTAGAGGGCAGCGGTGTTGATATTTTCTTTGGAACGATAAACGGTCCCGAGGGGGATAGCAGATGGACAAGAACAAGATATTACCAGTATCTTGCTCACGCTATGCAGGATGAAAAGGCAAGAAAATATATTAAGGGCGTTGGTTATCAATGGGCAGGAAAGATGGCTCTCGGAGCAACTAAGGATGATTATCCCGAGCTTGAAATTATACAGACAGAGTCCGAGTGCGGCGGCGGTGACAACTCATGGGATCAGATGATGTACATATTTGAAATGGTTCGTATGTACTTAAGAGAAGGCGCATCCGCATACGTTTATTGGAATATCGCTCTTGAGGGTGATAGCTCAAGCACTTGGGGATGGCGTCAAAATTCACTTATACACGTTGTGGACGGTAAAGCTACGTTCACTCCCGAGTTCTACCTTATGAAGCATATTTCTCATTTTGTAAAAAGAGGTGCTAAGTTTACGGAGACAAAGGGAGAATTTTCTTCAAATATTGTTTCTTTTACAAATCCCGATGGTGAAAGAATTATGGTTGTATGCAATCCCCATCCCACAGAGAAGGTAATTACAATTGAGGAAAAATCTTACGTTCTTTCTGCAAGATCTTTAAATACAATAGTTCTTTAATGATTCGCATTATAAAAAACGGCTGACGTATCAGCCGTTTTTTGTTATTAAAGATTATAGTATCTGTCAAATTCAGCGGGATGAGGAATCTTGGAAAGCTCACTGCATTCTGCACGCTTAGTTTTAATAAAGTTCTTAAGAAGCTCTTCGGGGAAAACACCGCCTGCTGTGAGGTAATCGTGGTCTGCTTCAAGAGCGTCAAGGGCCTCGGTAAGAGAGGTAGGAAGCTGAGTGAGCTTAGCCTTTTCTTCATCACTCAAGTGGAAGAGGTTCATATCATAGGGGCCCCAACCGTTTGCGTGGGGATCTATCTTGTTCTTAATACCGTCAAGACCTGCCATAAGTATAGCTGCATAACAGAAGTAGGGGTTGCACGTTGCATCGGGATTACGAAGCTCAAAACGACGCTTAGCGGGTGTTTTAGCGTAAGCGGGGATACGGATTACAGCGCTTCTGTTAGATGTAGCATAACCAACTGTAACGGGAGCTTCAAAGCCGGGAACAAGACGTTTAAAGGAGTTTGTGCTGGGGTTAGTGATTGCGCAGAGTGAAGCAATATGCTTAAGGAGACCGCCCATAAAGTAGTGAGCTGTTTCGCTGAGATGCGCATAACCGTTGTCGTCGGAGAATACAGGCTCGCCGTCCTTGAGAAGAAGCATATGAACATGCATACCGCTGCCTGCCTCACCGTAAATGGGCTTGGGCATAAATGTAGCAGTCTTGCCATACTTAAGGGCAGTATTGTGAATTATGTATTTGATCATCATGGTAGCGTCTGCCATAGTTGACATCTTACCAAGCTGAGGCTCTATCTCAAACTGACCGGATGCGGCAACCTCGGGGTGATGATAGTTGATCTCAATACCTATATTCTTCATGTGGAGACACATTTCACTTCTTGCTTCATAAGCCTTATCAAAGGGCTTGGCAATATGGTATGCCTTCTGCTTAGGTACAACGCATCCAAATCCTTCTGTTGCGCTGTTCCAATAGGACTGCTGTGTATCAAGGGTAACTCCGATAGAATTAGGCTGAACCTCCCAGCCAACGTTATCGAAAAGATAAAACTCGAATTCGGGAAGAATAAGCATTGTGTCAGCAACTCCGGAGTCCTGCATATATTTTTCAGCAGCGAGAACTATATTTCGGGGATACTGAGCAAGGGGCTTGTTTTCGGGACTTGCTATAACCATAGCATTTCCTGTCATTGAAAGAGTAGGGATGTCGCAGAACGGATCAATGATAGCTGTGTCAAGATCGGGTATGAATACCATGTCGCTCTTTTCAACTACCGCATATCCGTAGTTGGAAGCGTCAAAGCCGATACCGCTTTTTACAGTGTCTTCGGAAAAGTTTTCTGCAAGGATGGTAACGTGTCTGAACTGTCCGTTGATATCGACCATCTTGAAGTCAACCATTTTGATGTCATTTTCTTTGATGAGAGTAAGAATATCCTGTACTGTTTTTGCCATAAAGCATTTCCTCCAAAGTTTTTTATATATTAATTATAACAAAATATTTTATTTTCGTCAAGACCGGATATTTTAAAATATATTTTGTTGATTTAACGTTACATTTATGGTATAATTGCTTTAAAGTAACGTTTGTGGAGTTAAAATGAAGATATACGATATTTCTCAGGAAATCTATTCATGCAACATATATCCGGGGGACCCTAAGCCGGAAAGGAAAGAGCTTCTTTCAATAAATAGCGGAGACGTATGTAATCTTACGTCATTTAGTATGTGCGCTCATAATGGTACTCATGTTGATGCGCCGTATCATTTTATAAACAGCGGTTTAAGGATTGACGAGCTTTCTCTTCAAAAGACGATTGGATATGCGCTTGTGGTGGAGCATAGCGGCGATATAAGTCGAAATGATGCAGAATTATTTGTTTGCAAAGCAAGAAATGTCCAAGAAAAAGACGTAAATAAAATTCTCATAAAGGGCAATGCAACAGTTACGTATGATGCGGCAAGGGTATTTGCCCATGCGGGTGTTGAGCTGATAGGCAATGAATCACAGACCGTCGGTCCTGAGGATTCGCCAAAGCAGGTACACTTGGAATTGTTGCAGAAAAACGTAGTTCTTTTAGAGGGAATAAGACTTTCCCATGTACCTGAGGGAGTTTATCTGCTTAGTGCCGCTCCGTTGAATTTAGGCGGCGGAGACGGCGCTCCGTGCCGAGCCGTTCTTATCGAATTATAAAAGGAGAGCATTATGAATTTCAATGAAATTGCAAATACACGTCAATCATGTCGCAGCTATAATCCAAAACGTGAGGTAGAGCAGGAAAAGCTTGACAGAATATTGGAATCTGCCAGACTGTCTCCGTCTGCATGTAACGGTCAGCCGTACTTTATTACTGTTTGCAAGGGAGAGGCTGCAAAGAAGGTTGCAAAGGCAACTCAAGGCATGGGAATGAATAAATTTACAAACGATGCCCCCATAATGATTGTTATATCGGAAATGCCCTATGTTGCATCGGCAGCGTTAGGAGCAAAGGTAAAGAAAAATGACTACCGTTCCATTGATATTGGTATAGTATCCGCATACATTACAGCGGAAGCAACGGCACAGGGACTTGGCACATGTATTCTCGGTTGGCTCAATGATGGTGATATACGTGAGATTTGTGGCCTTGATGGGACAGTCAGACTTGTTATTTCACTCGGTTATGCATCGGATGATGATAAGCTCCGTGTGAAAAAGCGCAAGGAGCCGTCTAAGCTTATTAAGATTTTTGACTAAGATACGGGAGAAGCCTATGAACAAAACGGAATTTCGAATGGCAAAAGAACAGGATACTGCTCTGATATTAGAATTTATAAGATCCCTTGCCGAGTATGAAAAAATGTCGGATCTTGTTGTAGCTGATGAGGATCTTTTACGTGAATGGATATTTGAAAAAGGAAAAGCAGAGGTCATATTTGCTTTGGAAGATGGAAAAGAGGTCGGATTTGCCCTGTTTTTTCATAATTTTTCCACCTTTCTCGGCAGAGCGGGAATATATCTTGAGGATCTGTTTGTAAAACCTGAATTTAGGGGAAAAGGTCACGGAAAGGCTTTGATTCGTGAGCTTGCACGTATTACTGTTGAAAGAGGATGCGGCAGACTTGAGTGGTGCTGTCTTGATTGGAATAAACCAAGTATAGATTTTTATAAATCGTTAGGTGCAGAGCCCTTGGATGAGTGGACGATATACCGCTTAACCGGAAATAATTTAAACACTCTTGCGAGGATATAGGAGATTATATGTTTGATTTTAAAGGAAAAATTGCCGTTGTAACAGGCGGCGCAAGGGGAATCGGTAAATGTATCCGTGACGAGTTGGAAAAGGCGGGAGCAAGAGTATGTGTAATCGACTTGCTTGATAACGATTACTTTGTTGGAGATATTGCAGATAAAATAATTCTTGAAGAATTCGCAAAAAAAGTTATTTCTCAATATGGCAGAGTGGACTTCTTAATTAATAATGCCGCTCCGAAAATGTGCGGTATCGAAAAGGGAAGCTATGAGGATTTTGAGTATGCGTTAAAGGTTGGAGTTACTGCTCCCTTTTATCTTTCAAAGTTGTTTGCGCCGTATTTTGCAGGGGGAGCAAGCATTGTAAATATATCCTCATCCCGTGACAGAATGAGTCAGCCGGAAACTGAAAGCTATACTGCTGCAAAGGGCGGAATTTCGGCGTTAACTCACGCTTTGGCGGTAAGTCTTGCGGGAAAGGTAAGAGTAAATTCCGTTTCTCCCGGTTGGATAGATACTGCATATACGGTGTATGAGGGTGCCGATGCTGTTCAACAGCCTGTCGGAAGAGTAGGAAACCCTCTTGATATTGCAAATATAGTTATGTATCTTTGCTCAGACATGGCGGGATTTATAACGGGGGAGAATATATGTGTTGACGGCGGAATGACTCGTCATATGATATATCACGGTGACAACGGTTGGAAACTTGAGTTAGAAAAAGATAAATAAATGGGCGAGTTGTTAAAAACTCGCTCTTTTATTTAAAGCTCTAGATATTTTTTATATATAGAGTGTTAAATTTGTATGTAAATATTGACATTATTGGGAAAGTAAATTATAATAGTTAATGTAGGTTAACTTTTGATTGACGGGAGAACGCTTATGAACAAGCATATGGGAGCTAATGTTGTATTTTCCAAATTTTCACGGGATTTTACGGAGCTTAAAAATTATTTGCCTATTCGTCCCAGCGAAATGGCACTTTTAAATATAATAGCAAGGCGAAAGCGAGATTTGACCCCGTTAGCGCTTGCGGAGATAATGGCTGTTTCAAAGCCAATGATCGCAGCACATATTCAGGCGCTTGAGAAAAACGGTTATGTTTATAAAGAAAAGTCGGAAGACGACAAGCGTAGCTTTTTCGTTCGTCCGACAGATAAGGCAGTAGAGCTTTGCGCTAAGTATGAGGAGAAGCAAACGGAGCGTTTAAATGAGCTTTCAGAAAAGCTTGGAGATGATGAATTTTGCGAGCTTGTCCGTCTTATGGACAAGGCTCAAAGAATTATAAGAGAAATAAAGAGAAGAGAAATAGATGAGGATGAATCGGAAAGGGAGATGATATAATAATGCTGGAAATAGATAAAATACCGCGCCACGTGGTGGAATATGCCTGTCACAAGGGCGTTGATATGGAAAATATATATCTGACTCTACGTTGTGACATGAACAGTGACCATGCTTATTGTGATACCTATCTAATGTCAACAAATGAAACTCTTTACGTATTGTGGGGAAGTGATTCCTTAGTGTCAAGAGAAAATCCTGCTAAAGGCGGTCTTGATGTTTTTTGGAACGAGGGCGGATTTGAGGAGTACAAGCTTTCCTCTCTTAAGGATTTCAAGGTTGAGGAGCTATTGTCAGGTGCACGTTTGACCGCAAAGGATGAATCGGATGAGTATGTATTTCTTACCGCAATGTCCAACTTCTGCAAAAACTCAGCGCTTTTATTCATTAAATATCTTAATAAAATAAAAAAAGGAGAAATATCGGATGTATCTTTTGCGGTAGATCCTGATGATGACCCTAAATCTCAGCGCTGCCCAAAATGCGGAATGAGATATCCAAATAAACACAGAAAAATATGTCCCAGGTGTATGGAAAAGGGTAAGCTGTTTACAAGATTCGGTATGTTTTTGGCAAAATATAAGCTTTACATACTTATAATGATATCATCCCTTATTCTGCTTACCGCAACCAGTATTTTAGCGCCATATTTTTCAAGCGGATTCTTTTACGATCAGGTCCTTGAAGTGGGCGGAACCTTTTACGGCCAGCTTCTTCTCGTGATTTCCATAGTTGTAGGAACGAAGATACTTTCCCAGATATTCAATATAATAAACGGATATATTACGTCGAAGATATCAGCAAGAGTTGTCTATGATTTGAAAATAACTATTTTCGGCGCTATTGAACGCTTGTCTCTCGGCTTCTTCAGCGGAAGACAGACGGGCGGTCTTATGACGCAGGTAAATAATGATGCAAACACAATTTACGGATTTTTCTGTGACGGAGTACCTTATTTCCTTATAAATATAGTTCAGGTAGCAACACTTTGCGTTATCCTGTTTATAATGAATCCTATCCTTGCGGCGCTATCTCTTATAACAATTCCCTTGTTCTTTATAGTTTTGCGTAAGTTCTATCGAACAAGTATGAAATACCACGCAAGAAATTATTCGAGCCAGAGAAGTATGAATGGACTTCTTTCCGACGTTCTTTCGGGAATGCGCGTTGTAAAAGCATTCTCCAAAGAGGATGAGGAAATAGACCGATTCAATAAAAGCAGCACTCGTGTAGCTAAAAACAATAAAAAGCTTTCTATTTTCAATAACTATTCCTATCCTATAGCGGGAATTATACTTTATCTCGGTAATATAATTGCCCTTGGTGTAGGCGGTTGGATGGTAATAAAGGGTTATAGGGGCTTCACCTATGGTCAGCTTCTTACGTTTACCGCATACGTAAATATGATTTACAGTCCGATGTATTTCTTTTCTCAGATGGTGGACTGGTCAGCATCATCATCAAACGCTCTTCAAAGGCTTTTTGAGATTCTCGATACTAAGCCTGATATTACAGAAAAGGAAGGCGCTGTGGAGCTCCTTGATATGGAGGGCACTGTTGAATTCAAGGATGTTGATTTCTCATATACCAAAAACAGAAAGATAATAGATAAAGTAAGCTTTAAGGTTGATGCCGGACACATCCTCGGCATTGTAGGACATACCGGAGCAGGCAAGAGTACTATTGCCAACTTGATCATAAGACTTTATGACTGTGAAGAGGGAGAAGTACTTATTGACGGTGTAAATGTTAAAGATCTTTCTTTTGCATCATTATACAATAACATCGCTATTGTTTCTCAGGAGACATATTTGTTTATCGGAACTATACTTGAAAACATTAAATATGCTAAGCCGGACGCTACATATGAAGAGGTTATCAAGGCGTCCAAATGTGCCGGAGCTCATGATTTTATAATGAGATTACCGGATGGATACAATACCAAAATAGGATTTGGATATAAGGACCTTTCGGGAGGCGAACGTCAAAGAGTTTCTATTGCCCGTGCCATTCTTCGTGATCCTAAGATACTTATTCTTGATGAAGCAACCGCAGCGATGGATACAGAAACCGAAAAGCTGATTCAAAATGCTTTAGGAGCGCTAACCCGCGGAAAAACAACAATTATGATAGCCCATAGACTTTCAACGCTTCGTGATGCGGACAAGCTTATTGTCATAGAGCGAGGAAAGGTAGCCGAAGAGGGAACACATAAGGAGCTTCTTGAAAAGGAAGAGGGAGTATATAAGAAACTTTATACACTCCAGCAGGAAGCACTGAAAAATGCGGGAATAACCGAATAAGGAGGAATTATTATGGCAGAGAATGAAATAATGCTTGAAGAAGCTGCAAAAATACACAGGCTTGACAGTACAAATGCTAAGTTCTATACAAAAAACGGCTTCCTTGCAATGACGTATAATGACGGTGAGGAGGAAAAAAATCTTGATCGTGTATTTTTGCATCGTGCCTTTCCGTTTGAGCTTTTATGGAAGTACATATCGGTTATATCCGATGACGGAAAGGAAAAGGGTGTAATATACGATATAAAGGATTTTGATGACGATATCTCAGCTCTTATAAAAACAGAGCTTGAAAGAAAATATTATTCCCCGACAATTAAGACTATTGACAGCCTCAAGGAGAGATACGGCTTTTCATATTGGAGGGTTACTCTTTCCGATGGAAGAAATCTTAATTTTACAATGCAGGATACATTTAGAAACATTGTTAGAGTAGGTGAGGACGGTGCGATCCTTCTTGATGTGGACGGAAATAGATTCGTTATTAAAAGTATTGCGGGGCTCGATAGAAAGAGCTACCGCCGCATAGAGCTTTATCTATAATCGAGATTTGTAAAGAGAGGGCATTTTTAAATGTTCATAAGAAAAAAAGAGAAAACATGCGTAGGCGGTCTCTACGATGAAATAAAAAGAATATTGCCCGATGCTTCGGCGGAGGAGTCACTTTGCACCTTCCGATTTAATCTTGACAAGGATGATCCGGAAAAGAGGATAGAGGGATTTTTCTATGCCGACAAAAAGCGTTTATGCGTAATATCGGATGGTGAGCTTGTATTAGATATTGATTCAAGCTCAGTATCAGAGATAAAAACTGATATAGGTGTCGGATGTATTTACGTTTCCTACGTGGAGAAGTCAAGCGGAATTATTAAACTAATATGCAGAAGTGATATGAGCAGCTCAAAGCGTATAATTCACGCTTTAAAGAAGCTTAATCATTATCTTGAGGATGGCAAAGAGCTTCACGCATCCTCAGATGGTGAGGATGGAGTTGACAGATGTGAAAAGTGCGGAAGACCATTCCAACCCGGCTCAAAGACGTGTATGCACTGTACAAGTAAGAAGAAGGTAGTTAAAAGACTTTGGAGGGTGGCTAGCCCGTACAAGGGATTTATAGTTAGCTCGATAGTACTGTTCTTCCTTGTCAGCGTTCTTAATCTCGCAATTCCATACATAAATAAAATACTTGTAGATGATTACATTAAGAGCGAAAACCCCGAGGCAGTGTCGCTATTTCCATTTGTTCTTGTGGTTTTATCTATGCTCGGCACACAGCTTCTCGTAAGGGGAGTTTCTATGGTGAGAAGTCACCTTTTGATAAATGCAAGTAATGGAATGATAGTCGATCTTCGTAAGATGCTTTTTGATAAGATACAGAAGCTTTCCATATCTAAGATATCTAAAAGAACGTCGGGAGATTTGATGAGCAGAGTGTCGAGTGATACGTCACAGGTTCAAAATTTCTTGGTTAATTACTTGCCAAACGTTTTGGAACAGCTTATTCTTTTCATAGCCGTTGGAACCGTAATTCTTGTTTATGATTATAAGCTTTTTATACTTATTATGATTCCAACTCCCTTCGTTGTACTTTCTTTTAATCTGTTTTGGAAGTTCGTAATGAGAATGTACCGCCGAAGATGGCAATGCTCGGCTCAGTCAAATGCTGTGCTTCACGATATTTTTTCCGGTATTCGTGTTGTTAAGGCATTCGGAATGGAGCACAGAGAAGCAGAAAGATATGATAAAGCAGCAAGAGATGAAAGAAATATAACCGAAAAGGCGGACTGCATTTGGAGTATTTTAATGCCAATACTTCAATTCTTTATCAGCTTCGGTGAATTTATAATCTTATACTATGTTGGAAATAAGATCCTGGGTGGTGAAATGACCCTCGGTGAAATGACACTGTTTTCATCATATGCAGGACTTATTTACGGTCCCTTACGTATGATAGCCGGTATTCCTCGTCACGCTATGAGATTTCTTACGTCGTCAAGCAAAATATTTGAAATTCTTGATGAAGAAATTGAGATTTCAGATAGGGAGCAGTCTGTTGATAAGGCTATTAAGGGAGATATTGAAATCAATAACGTATCCTTTGGATACGAAAGCGGTACAGAGGTGCTTCATAATATAAGTCTGAGCATTAAATCAGGTGAATTTATCGGCCTTGTAGGTAAATCGGGAACGGGTAAATCAACCCTTATTAACCTTATTATGCGTATGTATGACGTTGAAGAGGGCAGTATTCTTGTTGACGGCATTGATATAAGAGATTATTCACAGGAATCACTTCGTTCACAGATAGGTGTCGTACTTCAGGAAACCTTCCTGTTCTCGGGCAGTATTTATCAAAATATTGCGTATGCGAAGCCTACCGCTACCAGAGAAGAAATAATTGCAGTATCTAAGCTTGCAGGCTGTCACGAGTTTATAATCAAGCTTCCCGACGGCTATAACACAAAGGTTGGTGAAAAGGGTTATAATCTTTCAGGCGGAGAAAGGCAGAGGGTTGCAATTGCAAGAGCGCTGTTACACAATCCCAGAATCCTTATCCTTGATGAGGCAACTGCATCCCTTGATACTGAAACGGAAAAACAGATACAGGATGCGCTTGCTAATCTTTCGGCAAATAGAACCACTATTGCCATTGCGCATAGGCTTTCAACTCTTCGAAACGCTACAAAGCTTGTAGTAATAGACAAGGGAAGAATTGCCGAAACAGGAACACACGATGAGCTGATCGAAAAGAAAGGTATTTATTACGGTCTTGTAATGGCTCAGCGCGAAATGTCAAAAATGGAATAATTCTAAACCCCTTGATTTACCATCAAGGGGTTTAGCATATTAAAAATTATGCGATTATTTTATTGAAATAATGCAGAAGCAGTGATATAATTGATTTGTAATTGTATTTATTGACTTCATCGAAAGGATTATATATGTCAACGTTTTTAACCACATTAAGCCAGATTTAGTTTTTATTTCTTATAATAGGCGCAGGATACGTTGTAATGAAGGTATGTAAGCTGCCGTCAAATGCCACTAATTCCATATCCAAATTAGTCAGTACGCTTTTTATGCCGGCATTGATACTTACTAATTTTATGGAAAACTTTACAGTATCAAGATTAAGCTCCGCATGGAAATTTGCGCTTGCGGGAGTAATTTTAGTATCACTGTCTATTGCGTTTGCTTATGTTGTTTCGATTTTCAGCTCGAAGGATGAATATCGTAAAAAAATACATACGTACTGTATTGCGTTTTCGAATTTCGGCTTTATGGGTACAGCCGTAGTATCAGCTATTATGCCTGATATATTCATGTCCTATCTTATTTTATGTACTCCTATGTGGATCGTAAACTATACGTGGGCTATTCCCGCATTATTAATGCCGAATGAAACGGGCAAGGTGTTTTCCTTTAAAAATTTGTTGAACCCATTGTTTATGGCTATGGTAATAGGCATTATAATCGGTCTTACACAGTTACCCATGCCTCAGTTTATAAATGTTTCGATAGATGCTCTCGGTAAATGTATGTCTCCATGCACAATGCTTCTTACAGGAATGTGTGTTGCCAAAATAGATGTTAAGAAAGTATTAAAGATCAAGAGTATTTATATACTTACTGCAATAAGACTTTTGGTAATGCCGCTTATATTTGTTTTAGTGCTTTGCATACATAATTCGATCATGGCGTCTCCATGTGCGTGTTAACGGTTCTTGCTATGCCGCTTGGATTAAACAGCGTAGTTATACCTGAGGCTCACGGGCAGGATACAAGCGAGGCATCAGGCATGGCAATAGTTTCCCACCTTGCGTCAGCACTTACCATCCCGCTTATGTTCGCTGTTTTTGGATTGATTGTATAAAGCAATTTTTGTCTTGTGTGTTAAAGCTATATATTAAACGTATGAATAAATATTTTAAAAATCTCAGTAAAATTGAATTCGTTATAACAAATGCTTGTACTGGTAGATGTAAGCATTGCTCAGAGGGAGAGCATAAATCATTCGGTGAGAGGATCGATCCCCTGATTGCAGCTGACTGTATACGTAAAATTGCCTCTCAATATAAAATAAAAACCGTAATGGCTTTCGGTGGTGAGCCTCTTATTTATCCCGATGCGGTTTACTCCGTGATAAATGCAGCAAGGGAAATCGATATACCTATACGGCAGGTAATTACAAACGGATATTTTTCAAATAATGCAGATAAAATTCGTGAGGTAGTAAACCATCTTGCCGAGTGCGGTGTAAACGATCTGCTTTTATCTGTTGATGCTTTTCATCAAGAAACAATTCCGCTTGATGCAGTAAGGCAATTTGCCGGTCAGGCTAAAAAATGCGGTATCCCGATTCGTCTTCAACCCGCTTGGCTTGTAAGTCCTCAAGATGATAATTCATATAACAAAAAGACAAGAGAAATATTAGACAGCTTTTGTGATTTGAATATTTCAGAAAACGACGGTAATATTATCTTTCCCGAGGGTAATGCGCTTAAATATCTTTCTGAATATTTTAAGGATACTTTTATAGAAAATCCATATGTGGAAGACCCGTGTGATGTACGTTGTATTTCTTTTTCCCAAAACGGAGATGTGCTTAACGATAATGTTTATCAACGTGACATTATTGAAATTATAAATAATTACACGCCTTTTTGCGTAGATAAGGATGAATTGAAATGAAAAAAATTATAGTTATTGGTTGTCCCGGAAGCGGAAAAACAACGTTTGCCGAAAAGCTGAGGGATAAAACAGGGCTTCCTTTATTTTATCTTGACGCAATTTGGCATAAGCCCGATAAAACACATATTTCGAGAGAAGAATATGATATGCGCTTATCCGAGATTCTTAATCTTGATTCTTGGATTATAGATGGAAATTACAGTCGGACAATAGAAAACAGAATTAAGGCATGCGATACGGTTATTCTTTTTGATCTGCCTGTTTCTGTTTGCCTTGACGGTGCTATTTCACGTTTGGGAAAGGAACGGTATGATATGCCGTGGATAGATAAAGAGCTTGACCCTTATCTTAAAAACGAGATTGAAAAATTTCCAATCAAAAATCTGCCTGCTATATATGATTTGCTTGAAAAATACAGTGACAAAAATATAGTAGTGTTCAAAAGCAGAGCGGAGGCGGATGATTTTATAGGCAGAGAAAACCTGTGATTTAAGATGAACTCCCCATAGATCCGAAATGGTAACGACTAAAGAGGACGTTTTATAAAGGTAGCCTACGTATTAAAGGTTGTCTTGCGTGAATGAGGATTTGGACATTTTTTTGTAAGCATGAATTAAAACACGTTAAGATGCTATATAATTAAAATAGAAACACCGCTGAGGATTTTAAGCCTCAGCGGTTGTTTTTATATTCCATAAGTCCCCGATAATGGATCTCTAAAAATTCCTATTTTTGGGGGGACGAATGTGAATATCATAAATAAAATTCCAATTATACATAGTGTTGCTATTGCAAGCTTAGGACTATTGCATTTGCTTAACTCTTTGTTAAACAAACTTGTTTCATAAATGTACGTAATAGAGGCAGCAACAAAGAAAATAACAATATTTATCCAGTCCGGAGATTTTCCTATCACCCCGTTATAGGTGTAAAAAATCACAGGAATCAAAATAAGTCCCAATAAAATACCTTTAAGCTTTATACACCAGAAGTCATTTCTGTCTCTGAAGAAAAAGCTTTGTATAATTGCATAAACAACCATTGGCCAGAAGAGCAGCTTCATATGTTCCCACGTGGATTCGTTTACACCGGAAAATAACGCTATCCATTTATTCTCGCCAAACCAATCATATAAAAAATGCAAAAGTGTCCCACCCAACGCTGTCACTGCAAACCCCATCAATTGCCAAAGTCCAATCGGCTTCTTCATATTCACCTCATATACCCATTTTAATAAATTGTATTTGCTTTGAACCCTTTTTATGCATTGCTGTTAAATATTTTATATTCCTATAGTGCTCCTAAGGGAGGGAATAATCATACATTATGGCCAATAGACTCGAAAGATTAAACACAGTTAATTTTTAGTCTGCCTTTAGCGCTGTATGATATAATCTATTATAAAACGGGAAAGGAGTGCATTTAATGGCATTTCAAACGGTGTTTAAGCGGTATGAATTAAAATATATGCTCACGCTTGAACAGAAGGAGAAAATACAGTCAGCAATGTCGCTGTAAATGCAGCTTGATAGATACGGACAACAATACGAAACGTCTACTTTGATACCGACAGTTACAGACTCATCAGGCATTCAATTGAAAAGCCTGACTATAAAGAAAAACTGCGAATACAAAGCCCCATAGCCTCAAAAAGAAGGTGATCCGCAACATTCAAAACCGCTATGAATTAATGTTTGTGCGTTTATTTTTAAGAATTAATAAATTGTACGAAAGTTGCGTTAATTATGATTCTTTTATTGAAATTCATGAGTTAATATGATAAAATTATCTTACAACAATGTTTTTAGGAGAATAAATATGTTAAGTTTTGATAAATTTCATTTTAGCGCGAGAAATTCATTAATTTCCATTGCAAAAGCAAATGAAAATTTGATTTTACACTCACTTCATAATGGCGGTATGG
>JAFVYY010000088.1 GCA_017508405.1 Clostridia bacterium | reverse complement strand
GAATTTACGACCCGTCACATATCAAGTGGATATGCGACAGAGTATTGACTCTTGACAATATAAAATACTGTCCCCACGGAAGGCCCGTAGCCTTTGAAATTACAAAGCATTTTCTTGAAAAACAGTTCGAAAGGATAAAATAATGTTTAAGGTTTTGAAAACAGAGGGTAGAGCAAGACGCTGTACAATGGAAACAGTTCACGGCAAAATTGAGACCCCCGTGTTTATGAATGTAGGAACCTGCGCTGCAATTAAAGGCGGAGTTTCTACTATTGATTTGCAGGAGCTTAACTGTCAGGTGGAACTTTCAAACACATATCATCTTCATATCCGTCCGGGTGACAAGCTTATTCATGATCTCGGCGGTATTCACAAGTTTTTTAACTGGGATAAGCCTGTTCTTACGGATAGCGGCGGATTTCAGGTATTTTCCTTGGCTCAGCTTCGTAAGATAACGGAGGAGGGCGTTAAGTTTGCATCCCATATTGACGGTAAGCGTATATTTATGGGTCCTGAGGAAAGTATGCAAATTCAGTCGAATCTCGCTTCAACTATTGCAATGGCGTTTGATGAGTGTATTGAAAACCCTGCGCCATACGAATACACAAAGCAGTCCTGTGACAGAACCGTAAGATGGCTCGTACGCTGCAAAAAGGAAATGGAAAGACTTAATTCTCTTCCCGAAACAATTAATAAGCATCAGATGCTTTTCGGTATAAATCAGGGTAGCACCTACGAGGATCTTCGTATCAAGCATATGCAGGAGATTGCGGAGCTTGACCTTGACGGCTATGCTATAGGCGGTCTTGCCGTAGGCGAGGAGGCCGAGGAAATGTACAGAATTATCGACGTTGTAGAGCCCCATATGCCAAAGGATAAGCCGAGATATCTGATGGGTGTCGGAACTCCTTGTAATATTCTTGAGGCAGTACATAGAGGAATAGATTTCTTTGACTGCGTTATGCCCAGCCGTAACGCCCGCCACGGTAACCTCTTTACATGGCACGGAAAGATGAACATAATGAACGAAAAGTATGCGCGTGATTCCCGTCCCATTGACGAAAACTGCGGATGTCCCGCCTGCCGTAATCATTCAAGAGCGTATATAAGACATCTTATCAAGGCAAAGGAAACTCTCGGTATGCGTCTTTGCGTTCTTCACAATCTCTATTTCTATAATGAGCTTATGCAGAAGATAAGAGATGCTCTCGACGGCGAATATTTTGAAAGCTTTTATCAGAAATACAGAATTCTTTTGGGTGAGCGTAACCCCGACTGAAAGGAGTAAAATATGAAGCATTATATGATGTTGTTTCCCGAGGGAAAAACTAAGGCGGTAACCTTCAGCTACGACGACGCAATACAGAGCGACAAAAGATTTATAGAGCTTCTTAACAAGTATGATCTTAAGGGTAGCTTCAATATTTCTTCCAATATGTGTATTGAAGCGGAGGGACAGGAAAACCCCCGTAATATAAAGCTTTCCGAAATCAAGGAGGCTTATAAGGGACACGAGATTGCCTCCCACGGCTTTACCCATCCCCATCTTGACCGTCTTCCCCTTGAAGCTATGAGCTACGAAATTTATCAGGACAGATTAACTCTTGAAAAGGCGACGGGACAGATAGTAAAGGGCTTCGTATATCCCTACGGAAACTATAATGCGGACACAATTGCCGCTTTAAGACTTAACGGACTTGTTTACGCCCGCACCTGTATCGGATTTCCCAAGTATCACGAATTTGACGTACCTGAAAATTGGCTTGAAATGGATACTACCTGCCATCACTCAGATAAGCGACTTTTTGACCTTGCGGACACCTTTATAAATGAGGATCCCCTCCGTAACTGGCACAGAAAAACAGGCTTCCTATTCAGCATCTGGGGACATACCTATGAATTCGATAAGGAAGAGGAGTGGGAAAGAATAGAGAAGCTTATGAGCATTGTAAGCAACAGAAGCGAGGTTTGGTATCCCACCACAATTGAGCTTTACAACTATGTTCAGGCTTACAATTCCCTTGTTTACTCCGTTGATATGAGCGTTATTACAAACAATTCCGCCTACGATATCTGGCTCGCTAAGGACGGCAAGCCCTTCGTTGTGGAATCAGGTAAAACAGTAAGATTATAAAAAGAAAATCTCCGAGATGTCTCGGAGATTTTTTATATGAGTTATATCATTAAATCGTATTTGTTGTTCTCTTTCAGAATAAAATTTGTAAAACGGATAAAACAGTTATTACTGAATGTTTATATGTTGATTTCTTCACCACAGGAAAGGTATTCGAGATATTTCATTCTTGTTTTTAAGTATTCGTATTGCGCCTGTCCGGTACAGTGGCAGGTATAATAATGGGCTTTATGGGAATCAAGAGCGCTTGCTATTCTGTCAAGCTCACATTCACTATTTATCTTGGATATGTGAAATCCGCCTACAAGATAATCGGGCTCAAACCAATTTACAATATCAAGTATACCCTTATGGGAGCAGCCGCTTATAAGAATACGTTTGCCATTTTCTTCAATAAGCAGATATTGCTCGTGGGTAAAATCATCGGGAACAAGCTCATTTCCAACTCTTTTCGTAAGACCGAATGAGCCGAGAAAATCAGGTCTTTCCCTGTCGTTACAGGAGAAAATACCCATATAAGTGTCGATTATTTTGTCGTTTTCCACATAAACAAGTCGAGAACTGTCTTTGAGGGTTATATCAAGCCCTATATATTTTTCTGTTCCGTTAAAATGCGGCTCGAAAGCTTTTGCGTTTATATAAACGGGAGCCTTTTTATTTATTTCAAGAAATTGCTTTAGCCCGCCCCCGTGGTCGTAATGTCCGTGGGAAAGGATGGCAATATCTATTTCGGAAAGGTCGATTCCAAGCGTAAGAGCATTTTTGTAAAAGGAGTCCGTCTGTCCCATATCAAAGAGGATTTTTTGTCCGTTTGCTTCGATATACAGAGAAAGGCCGTGCTCGGCGGTTATATTATCCTTTTTAGTTGTATTTTCTGTCAGCGATATTATTTTCATTTGTCCTCCGATGTTGACAATCTATGTATTTTTATGATATTATAATGGTAGAATTATTATATAGATTTTACCACTTTATTTGACTGTTGTCAAGAAAGGAGAATAATGGAGCATATATACGACGTAATAATTATCGGCGGAGGACCTGCGGGATATTCCGCAGCGCTTTATACATCCCGTGCGGGGCTTGATACTTTAGTGGTTGAAAAGGCGGCGCCCGGTGGGCAGATGGCGCTTACGGATATAATAGATAATTATCCCGGCTTCAACGAGGGAATCGACGGCTTTACCCTCGGTATGAATATGCAATCGGGAGCCGAGCGCTTTGGAGCTAAAACGGAATATGCGGAAATAATATCCGTGGATTTTTCTGAAAAAATCAAGAAATTAAACACTCCTACGGGTATTTTGCTTGCAAAAACCGTAATTATAGCCACAGGAGCAGACCCTCGCAGGCTTGGAATCGAGGGCGAGGAGAAGCTTGTAGGCAAGGGATTACACTATTGCGCTCACTGTGACGGCAGATTTTATAAAAACAAAACCGCAGTAGTTGTAGGCGGAGGAAATTCCGCAGTATCGGACGCTCTTTATCTTTCTCACCTTTGTGAAAAGGTAATTCTTATTCACAGAAGGGATACTCTTCGGGCAACGAAAATCTACCACGAGCCCTTAATGAAGGCGAAAAACGTGGAATTTTTATGGAACAGCGCCGTTAAGGAGTATATAGTTGACGGCAGAGTAACGGGAGTAAGGGTTGTAAATTTACTGAGCGGAGAACTTTACGACATTTTATGCGATGGTGTGTTCGTAAGCATCGGCAGAGAGCCTATAACGAATATTTTTAAGGACAGTATTGACCTTGATGAAAGCGGATATATAGTAGCCGGCGAAAGTACCAAAACAAATGTCGACGGAGTCTTTGCCGCAGGCGATGTAAGAACAAAGGCTCTTCGTCAGGTCATAACCGCAGCATCAGACGGGGCGACAGCCGCCCATTATGCGGAGGAATATTTGTCACATTTAAACTGAAATTTGTAATAAAAAATGCATAACGGTAGCAAAAAACCGTGAAAAAGGAGAGAATATGTCTGAATTTATACACGATGGAATCGTTTATGAAAGCGTTACTAAAAACGAATTAAAGGAGGAATCCTTTGAAAAAATCAAGGATGGGGAAATATGTGAATACCGTTTGCACCTTGATTTTGGCAAGGCAATTTATCCGGAGCGCTATTCCTTGATTTGGGAGGAGGACCAGATTGATATGATAGGCTTCTGGTCATCAAAGAGCCATTTTGATAAGAACCTTACACCTGACTGGAATATGAGGAGAGAGGAAAGCAGAACCGCATCCGGAATGCCTGTAATCTCCATTTATAGTAAGTCTAATCTCAACAGAATAACAATAGCCTTGTCCGATCCCGCTAATTCCACAGTCCTTTCTGCGGGGGTAGTCGAGGAAAACGGAAAGCTTCGTTTCAAAATAGACCTATTTCCGGATATGAGTCCTATTATGTCCGAATATACCGTTGCGGTCAGAGTAGACAAGCGTAATATTCCTTTCTATGACAGTGTTAAATCCGTAAGAGGTTGGTGGACTGAGCTCGGATATAATATATGCTATGCACCCGAAAGTGCAAAGCTTCCTATGTATTCTGCGTGGTACAGCTACCATCAGGAGATTGACGTTGAAGCAATAATTAAGGAATGTGAAATTGCAAAAAAATTAGGTATGGACACCGTAATAGTTGACGACGGATGGCAGACTGAAGATAATTCACGCGGATACGCTTACTGCGGTGATTGGAAGATCAGTAAAAAGAAAATTCCCGATATGAAGGACTTCGTTGACCGTATTCACGCCATCGGTATGAAATTCGTAATATGGTTTTCTGTTCCATTCGTTGGCTTTATGAGTGAAAATTACGAGCGCTTCAAGGGTAAGTATTTAAGACATCGCAATCATATAAATGCATCGGTTCTTGACCCCAGATATAAAGAGGTAAGAGATTTTCTTGTAGACGTTTACTGCGATTACGTTAAGGAATACGGTTGGGATGGACTTAAGCTTGATTTTATCGACAGCTTTATTCCTGAGGAGTGCAGCTCTAAGGACTACGAAAATATGGATTGCGTTTCCGTGGAAGAGGGCGTAAACAAGCTTCTTTCAGAGGCTTCGTCAAGACTTAAAGCCTTAAATCCGGATTTTATGATAGAGTTCCGTCAGTCCTACGTTGGTCCTGTTGTTACAAAATACGGCAATTTCTTCCGTGTAACCGACTGTCCAAATGACGCTTTGGCAAACAGAATAGGCGCATTGAATTTAAGAATTTCCATGGGTAATGCAGTGGTACATAGCGATATGCTTATGTGGAATAAAAAGGATACTCTTGAGAGCGTTGGTTATCAGCTTCTTTCAATTCTTTTTACAGTTCCTCAAATTTCCGTTCGCTTTGATAATATAACAGAAGAGCAGAAAAAGCTTCTTAAACATTTCTTGTCCTTCTGGAGAGAACATAGAAACGCAATACTTGACGGTGAGATCAAGGTATACGACGCAGAGGCTAACTATTCTATGGCTAAATCCAAAAAGGATGGGGAGACTGTTTCCGTTTTATATCAAAGCGTAGTTTACAATGCCGACTCCGATTGTGCAAATTACGTATTTAACTCTACGGGAAACAATGGAATTTACGTAGAAACAGAAAAAGCATCCAAATACGAGCTTTACGATATTTGCGGAGAAAAGCAGAGTGAGGGAGAAATACCGGCGGGCGTATCTAAATTAAACGTAGATAATTGCGGATATGCAAAAATAGTATAAATAAACAGCGGACGGTCAGCAGACAGTCCGCTTTATTTTTTATAATATACGTTTGGCCAAATCGTTGAATATTTATTATGACACGGTGAATAAAAAATGAGAAAAATTTGCAAAAAAAGCCTTGACACGGGTGAGAAAAAGTGCTAAAATGATGATACTTTAATTGAATAAAGCGAAATGCGTTGATTGAAAAGAAGTATCTGCAGGAAGCGCTTACAGAGAGCCGTCGGTCGGTGCGAGACGGTGGCACAGTATGGTAGAGAAATACATTTCAGGAGCAGTGTACTGAAGTCCTTTGGGATGCGTAGGCTACAACGGGAGTTCCCGTAACAGAACAAAAGTGTTGATAGACACTTGAAAAGGCCGTTTGTGTGAGCAAATGGTAAACTGAGGTGGTACCACGGGATATCTCGTCCTCTGTATTCTAACGGAATACGGAGGGCTTATTTTTTTGTATTCAACAACGTCACTCCGTATCAAAAAAGGAGGCAGCATATGGAAAATGCTAAAATTTATGTAATCGTAGCCTTATGTATATACGCCGTGGCTATGATGTTTATCGGTGTCAAGAGTTACACTAAATCAAAAACTCTTGACGGATTTTTAATAGGAGGCAGAAAGGTAAATGCATGGGTAACAGCCTTTGCTTACGGAACCGCATATTTTTCAGCGGTTGTATTCGTAGGCTATGCGGGTCAGCACGGTTGGAACATCGGTATAGGCGGCATCTGGATAGGCGTCGGTAACGCTATTCTCGGTTGCTTGCTTTCATGGCTTCTTTTCGCTAACAGAACAAGAAAAATCACGAGAAAACTAGGCACAAAAACAATGCCCGAATACTTCGAGAAGAGATACGATTCCAAGAATATGAAGATTTTTGCGGCAGTTATTATATTTGTGTTCCTCGTTCCTTACTCCGCTGCAGTTTACAAGGGACTCGGCTCACTATTCGGAGCAGTATTTCCGGGAGTTGATACGTGGGTTTGGATGCTTATTATCGCTTGCCTTACTGCCATTTATTTGGTTGCCGGCGGATATATTGCCTCCGCATACGCAGATCTTGTGCAGGGACTTATTATGATTGTAGGTGTTGTATGCCTTGTTATAGCAGTGCTCTGTAACGATAAGGTTGGCGGCATCTCCGGACTTTTGGAAAATCTTAAAAACTTCACACCCGTTGAGGGAGATCCTAATCCCGTAACGGGAGCACAGCTTTCAAATATATTCGGCGGCTCAGCCTTTAAGTTTCTTTGTGTGAACATTATGCTTACAAGCTTCGGTACGTGGGGACTTCCTCAGATGATAGGCAAGTTCTACGGTGTAAAGGACACAGCGGCTATTAAGCGCGGTACGGTTATTTCAACCGCATTCTGCCTTATAATCGGTATAGGCGCATACCTTGTGGGTAGCACATCAAGACTTATTCTTGACGGTAAGCTTCCCGAAGGCGGTGTTGACTCCGTTATTCCCTCTGTTCTTACAGAGGTTCTCGGCGGAAGCGCAATAGGACTTATCCTATTTTCGGTTATAGTTATTCTTTTACTTTCCGCATCAATGTCAACTCTTGAGGCAGTGGTGCTCACATCGGCATCTGCTGTGGCTGTTGACCTTATTCCCGCAGTCAGCAAAAAGGAAATTTCCACAGATAAGCAGATGAAGCTTACAAGAATTCTTTGTCTTGCTTTCGTTGCCTGCTCCTTTATCTTTGCAACAATGAATATTCCGATTATAGTAAGTCTTATGTCCTTCTCATGGGGCGTTGTGTCAGGTTGCTTTATCGGCCCGTATATCTGGGGCATTTTCTCAAAGAAAATTACGAAGATCGGAGCCTTTGCAGGTATGATATCAGGACTCCTTACGGTAGGTATTTCAACTCTTGTAATTTCTTTAAGCTCGGGATTTTCTGCAGCGGCTGCTAAATCTCCCGAAATGGGTGTATGCGCAATGGCGGTATCTTTTGCGGTTGTACCTTTGGTAAGCGTTTTAACAAAGAAAACCGTTAAGGATAGCGAAAGGGTAGACGAAATCTTTGCGTGCTACGATGAAGAATAAAAAGCGTCGATGTGTAAATATTAGCAAAAAATGAATAATTTTTCATAAAAGCTATTGACATATCCGCATATCGATGCTACAATACATACATAAATGCGACAGAGCAGAAACAAGTAGATTTGGAAAGAGCCTGGAGAGAGTTGCCGGTTGGTGCGAGGCAAAGGGGATGACCTTATTGAATTCCTTCTGCAAGCAGTGCGCTGAACAAGCTTCGGCTTAAGTAGGATGCAACGGGAGTTCCCGTCACAGAACTAAGGTATGTAAGTACCTGAAAAGGTCGCTACCGTGAGGTGGCGGCGAATTGAGGTGGTACCACGGGATTATATTTCTCGTCCTCTGTATTCTTTTTGGAATGCAGAGGACGTTTTTGCTTTCCTTATACATTCCGAACAAAATTCAAATTAATATTACGGATATTATCGTGTCGAGCCGTAGTATTAGGAAAGGAAGATTAAAATGGCACAGAGTTACTATCAGAAAGAAATTGAAACAATGCCTGTTGACGAGCTTAAAAAGCTTCAGTCGGAAAAGCTTGTTAAGCAGGTTAAGCATGTTTACGAAAACGTAGCGTACTATCGCAATCTTATGGACGAAAAGGGAGTTAAGCCTGAGGATATCAAGGGTATAGAGGATTTATATAAGCTTCCGTTTATTTCAAAGGCAGACCTTCGCGATGCATATCCTACAGGAATGCTTGCGGTTCCTATGTCAGAATGCGTAAGAATACATTCAACGTCAGGTACGACAGGTAGACGTGTGGTTGCTTTCTATACGCAAAATGATATAGATCTTTGGGAGGACTGTTGTGCACGCGCAATCGTTGCAGCAGGAGGAACGAAGGATGATATTTGTCAGGTTGGTTACGGCTATGGCTTGTTTACCGGTGGATTTGGTCTTAACGGCGGTTCTCAGAAGGTGGGCTGCTTGACTCTTCCCATGTCCTCAGGTAATACTGAAAGACAGATTCAGTTTATGATGGATCTGAAATCTACTATACTTTGCTGTACACCTTCCTATGCGGCATATCTCGGCGAGAGCCTTAAGGAGCAGGGCTACACTGCAGATACTATTCCTTTGAAGGCGGGTATTTTCGGAGCTGAGCCTTGGACCGAGGAAATGAGAAAGAACATTGAGGCAACTTTGGGAATCAAGGCGTACGATATTTACGGCCTTACCGAAACATCCGGCCCCGGTGTCGCATTCGAATGCTGTGAGCAGACGGGTATGCATATAAACGAGGACCATTTTATTGCGGAAATTATTGATCCCGATACGGGTGAGGTTCTTCCCGAGGGTGAAAAGGGCGAGCTTGTATTTACAGCACTTGATAAGGAAGCATTTCCTCTTCTTCGTTACCGTACAAGAGATATCTGTGTTCTTTCACGTAAAAAATGCTCTTGCGGCAGAACGCTTATAAAGATGGCTAAACCTATGGGCAGAACGGACGATATGCTTATTATCCGCGGTGTCAACGTATTCCCGAGCCAAATTGAAACCGTTCTTTTGAAGGAGGGCTACGAGCCTAATTACCAGATAGTTGTAGATAGAGTGAATAACAACGACACCTTCGACGTAAACGTTGAAATCAGTCCCGATAAATTCACAGATATGGTAAGTGAAATTCTTGCTATGGAAAAAACCCTTGCCAATGCAATGAAGATAATGCTCGGAATCAATCCGTCAGTTCATCTTGTTGCTCCGAAGAGTATTGCCCGCAGTGAGGGTAAGGCTGTACGTGTAGTTGATAAGCGTAAATTAATTTAAGAGAGGAGAATACAAAATGGCAATCAAACAGTTAACGGTTTTTGTAGAAAACAAGCAGGGTGCACTCGTTTCCATAACGGATACTCTTGCAAGCAATAATATTAACATAAGAGCTCTTTCTATCGCAGAAACAGAGGATTTCGGTATTCTCCGACTTATCGTAAATGACGTTGAAACCGCAAAGGAAACTCTTACCGAAAAGGGCTATCTTATTAAGGTCACAAACGTTGTCGGAGTAAAAATAGGCGATGCTCCCGGTAAGTTGACCGCTGCCTTAGGTGTTCTTGATAGGGCTGGAATAAATATGGAATATCTTTACGCATTTATGGCACGCACGGAGAAACACGCTTACGTTGTATTCAGGGTTGAGGATGATGAGGCGGCTGAATCGGCGCTTGAATCAGCAGGCTTCCATCTTATTACAAACGCAGATATTTTAAAACTTTAATATAACAAAACAAACACGGGGTTGGCAGTTTTGCCAACCCTGTGTTTGTTTTCTTATCGGATTATTAATGTCGCATTTAATGCCTGAGCTTCATATTCCGTATTTTCAATTTTAAACTTAACAGACACGTCCTCGGGGTTTACCACAATATATGCGGTCTTTTCATCTTTATTTTCCCAAGAAGAGTATAACAAACGGGGAAGAGGAGCAAATTTCCTTCCTCTGAATAGCGGAATCGTGATTTCCTCACATTCAAATTTTTCTTCTGTACTCATTTTTCCGCAGTATAGGTATCTTTTACCAACGCTGTTATAAAAGGCGGTAACGTTTTTAATGAACTTAAGCGTTTTTTCCATATCGGGGCAATTTACGTAGTCGTGGGTACCCCAATGGGTCATAAGATCACCGTTTTGCGCAAGGGTAAGAGTCATTATATCACCGATGGAGAATGAGTATGCAAGACGGTAACGAAGAGTGTCTACTTTAGGCTCAAAGGGGCATCCGCATTGATTACCCATAAAGTTTCTTACGTATTCATGGTATATAAACGCATATATAGGTATGGGGGTTCCGTATGGATAGTTAAGCTCATATCTGTTGTCACTCATAAGCAGATTGCCTATAAACGGTTCGGATGCGGCGCTTTCACAACCAAAGAGCATATTCGGAGCCTTTTTATTCCATTCCGCAAGAATATCCTGGAGATTTGATGTCATCCATTCACCGGGCATGGGAGGGTGATTATGCTCTCTTGCGTAGCACATATACTGTCCTCCGCCGTGGTTTTGGTCAAGAATCTGGGCGTAGTCGGCTCCGCTGCTGAAAATTGGAGCATATCCCTCGTCAAGAATTTCCTTTCCCTTATTCGATGCGGGGCAAATGTCGTAGCCGATGCGCTGATAGGTACAGGTTATACCAAGCTCGGGTTTTCCCTTAGGGGATTGACACATTGCCTTTATATGTCCTTTTTCCTTTATCAAATCCGCCGTGTTATATTCTCTTACAAGCTTACTTTGAAGGGTATATCCGAGTCCGGAGCAATACACTCCCAAAAGGTCGCCGCTGCCGTGAAGTGCATCTCTGAACTTGTTAAATTCTTCAACTCCTCCGTAGGGCGGCCACATATAGGGGGGAGCCCATGGGGCCGTGCCCTCCCAATGCATAAGCAGGGACATAACACGACATCCGGTTTCGTTTTTAATTTTGTAAAGATGAGGTAGCGCATTTGTGTATGGGAAAAGCGCATTTGGATACATTTCGTCATAATCGTGAATACCGCGCACGGGATACGTTACGATTACCGGAGGATTTTCGTACCATTCGGGTAAGGACTTATTTTCCTTGATAGGTATTATATTGTCAGGTAAATTTTTTTCAAACCATTCCCTGTATATTGCGGTAGGCGATTTCCAATTCGGCTCGCAGCTACGCCATACAATAGGATAATCCGACTCATAATCTTCACCGAAGTCAGCTCCGGTGTAAAGACGGATCTGTAAGGAAATTCCGCTACCGTTACGATAAAAATCAACACCTTTGAAGCCTCTTTTAGTATCATGAGCGCCTATATAGAGACCGCAGTCATCGAAAAGATAGGATATGAACTGAGAGCATACCTTGTTTGGAAAAATGAAATATGCGCCCGACATAGGAAACTCGGGTTCGTATCTCGGCAGCAAGGTCTCATCCGTTAGCAAAATACCCTCATCGTATGGGAAGACTATTTTTCCTCCCTGTGGGTCGTTGTCAACTAGACGTGGCAGACATATCTTTGCAAGCTCTATCCACTCAACAGCGTATTTATCGGGAACACAGGATATCTGTGCAAACCAGTAAATGTCTTCGTCCGCTTCGTATTTAACCGTGACGGAAACGCCAGATAAATCATCATTGAAGCCTGTGTATGTAACTGCGCTGTCAGAAATATTATATTTGGATGCGTCTGTGGAACGAAGATAATAGCACTCTCCTCCTTTATCTCTCAGACGAACGATGAAAAGAGGGCAAATATCCTTACGTCTTTCTTTTCCTCTTATAATGAGTGAAGATATATAACCTTTGTCGGTTTCTAAAACAACCTTTATATTTTTTGACGTAATATCCATTTTATTCTCCTACAATGAGCTGTATTTCTTTTACGTTTACGTCTCTCAGCTTTTTACCTTGCTTTACCGATAATGCCGCTGCAACGCCTGCCGCTTCGCCAAGAGCAATACATACTGACATTATTCTGAAATTTGAATGAGCAAGGTGAGAACCGCTAATGTTTCTTCCGGACAGTAAAAGGCCCTCAATATTTTTTGGTAAGAGACATCCGTAGGGGATTGTATAATCGTTTTTTTGCTTCCAGTCGTGCTGAATCCCCGTTTTATCAAGGCTTGCTCCCGTAAGATTATGAACGTCAAAATTAAACCACGCTCTCCTTACTACCCAGTTGTCATAATATTTTGCCTGAAGAATATCATCCTTACTTAAGGATTCCACACCTTCAAAATGGCGTGTTTCTCTTACCCCGATCAAGGAAGCGGAGCTCATGAGCCAACAGTTTTCATATCCTGGAGCGAACTTTCTTAAAAACTTTATTATGGGAATAATTTGAGAACGGCAGGTAAGAACTCCCTTAGTGAGACTTTCGGCGTCAGTTCCGTCAACCTCTATTGCATTTGTCATATTACAGCATACAGTACCGTCCATAGGCTGCTTGTATAAGAGCACGTGACCTGCGGGAAATGGCAAAAGCTCCTTTGCAAGGGCTTGCAGCTCTCCCTTTTCGGTTTCGACCTTGCTTTCAAAGGACGGGGGGAACACAGCTCTTTTAAAGTCAACTCCCCCAATGTTAAACATAAGGGTAGCGGGCTGCATCTTACCGTCACTTTCACGGCCTTTAAAATAGGGAACACCTGCTGATGCCGCTACGTCGCCGTCTCCGGTTGAGTCTATTATTCTTTTCGCCTTTATGAATCCTCTTCCGCTTTTGTTTTCTACAATTACTCCTGTTACAGAATCCTCTTCAACTACCGCCTTGCAAACAAAGGTATAGTAAAGGAGCTTTACTCCCTCCTTCAGGAGCATTTCCTCAAGGGCGATTTTTTGTATATCATGATATATGGCGTCAAGACCGCATTCGTTTTCCTTGCACCAGCCGATATCCTTTGATTTTTCGTAAGTAAGGTCATAAATTTCCTTAAGTACCTTGCTTGATGATCGGCCTCCCCAGTTTGACATCATTCCCGCAGTTGCTATACCTTCGAGACAGCCCTGAGACTCCACAAGCGTAACCGACACACCCTCACGGGCTGCTCGTAAAGCCGCACCGATACCCGCAGGACCGCCGCCGCATACTAAAACGTCTGTATCATTGATAATGGGAACTTGACAGTTATCGAAAATGAAGGTTTGCATAATGATTCTCCTTTTAACTTCTTAATTACATTATAATTAAACGATGTGTCAAAATCAAGCACTACTTTTAATTTGGGAGAGAGTTTGTTTTCATAATCTATAAATCCATTGACACCAAAGTCAAAAGATGATAAAATATAAATATATTTTAGCTTGACAGGAGAGCTGATTATGAAGAAAATAATAGATAGCCATTTACATATCCTTAGATGGGGAGATAAGGATTTTATTTCGTGCTTTGACGAATATGTTGAAAAAAGCAACGTACACGCTCTTAACATATGCTCGGTTCCTATGTCTTTTTCCAACGTATGTAATAATATCATACTTGGATTTTACAAGATAGCCCGTCCCAATACGTATATACACGGAGGAATTGAGTTTATCTATATTCCCATGGATAATATGCCAAAGGAAATGGATGCCGCAGCACAGTACAGAGAGCTTATGGAAATAGGCTTCGATGGAATAAAAATGCTTGAGGGAAAGCCAACGGAGCACAAGAGAATAGGTAAAAATCTTAATCATCCGGAGTTTAATAAGCTATATAGCGAAATGGAAAAGGACGGAACGCAGCTTCTTATGCACGTAAACGATCCTGATGAATTTTGGGATCCCGAAAGAGCGCCTGAATGGGCTGTTAAAAACGGATGGGCATATCTTGACGGAACATATGCATCCTATGAAGAAATTCATAAGCAGACAGTAAAAATCCTTGAGGAGTATCCGAATTTACACCTTACCCTTGCACATTTTTTCTTCTGCTCAAAGGAGCCTATGATTCTTGAAAGACTGTTTGCATTATATCCGAATTTCTGTGTTGATTTGACCCCGGGCGGAGAAATGTATGTTGAGTTCGAGAAAAATTACGAATACTACAAGGACTTTTTCAACAAGTATTCAGACAGGCTTATATTCGGTACCGACCGCTCTTATCTTGGAGATGAAGAGTATGCAAAATGGCTTTTTAACGTGGTCACTACCTTTATCGGCACGGATAAGACGGTTAAGAGCTTTGATAATAAGGAGCTTCGCGGTCTTGGACTTTCGCAGGAAAAGGTTGACAATATTTTTTATGCTAACTTTGAACGCAGAGTGGGTAAATGCCCTAAGCCTATAAACAAGGAAAAATTTAAATCATATATAGAAAAGTATTCCTTTGCTTTGACAGATGAGGACAAGGAAAGAATCAAACCGCTTATAGAAAAATATCTTTAATAAAAGTGGTATAAACAAGGAGAAAATAATGTACGACGTAGCGATTATTGGTGCAGGAGTCATTGGTGGAATGATAGCTAGGGAGCTGTCCTTCTATAATTTAAAAATTTGTATTCTCGAAAAAGAAAACGATGTAGCAATGGGCGCAACCAAGGCTAATTCTGCCATAGTTCACGCAGGCTTTGATGCAAAAGAGGGAACTCTCAAGGCAAGATTGAACGTTAAGGGTTCAAAAATGATGCCTGAAATTGCAAAAGCTTTGGGTGTAAAGTATATAAATAACGGTTCCCTTGTTGTAGGCTTTAACGAGGAGGATGAAAAAACTCTTCAAGGCCTGCTTGAGCGCGGAAATTCAAACGGCGTTGAGGGCTTAAAAGTTTTAAAAAGAGAAGAAATACTTGAAATAGAACCTAATATAGGTAAAAATGTAACCTGCGCATTATTCGCTCCCACAGGAGCAATAATATGTCCTTACGATCTGGCAGTGTCGGCAATTGGAAATGCAATGGACAACGGAACGGAGCTTAAATGTAATTTCGGGGTCGAATCCATTGAAAGGAAAAACGAATATTACGTAATAAAATCCGAAAAAGAGGAGATTTGTGCAAGATACGTAGTAAACGCTGCAGGACTTTATTCTGATGGAATTGCAAAGCTTGCCGGCGATGATTCCTTTAACGTTCACCCACGACGCGGAGAATACGTTCTTCTTGATAAGGAGTGTGGGGATATAATATCTCATACGATATTTGTAACTCCAAGTAAAATGGGTAAGGGTATTTTGGTATCCCCTACGGTTGACGGTAATCTTCTTTTGGGTCCGACGGCGGTCGACGGAGAGGATAAGTCGGATAAATCAACCACGTCTGAATTTTTTGCAAGCATTTTCGGTATAGCCGAAAGAAGTGTTTTTGGTATTCCGAAAAACAAGACAATTACCTCTTTCTGCGGACTTCGTTCTGTGGGAAGTACAGGAGATTTTATTATAAACACACCAAAGGAAGGCTTTGTAAACGTTGCGGGTATTGAATCTCCGGGTCTTTCCGCATCCCCCGCCATTGCGGAGTATGTGCGTGATATTTTAAAGGAATCGGGGCTTCGTCTTGAAAAAAATGAAAATGCCGTGATGACAAGAAAGTCAATGCACGTTTTCAGAGAAGCGTCCGTTGAAGAAAAGAACCGTATGATAAAGGAATCCCCCTCATACGGAAGGATCGTTTGCCGTTGTGAGGGCGTTACCGAGGGAGAAATTCTTGATGCTATAAGAAGAAATCCCAAAGCAACCGATCTCGACGGTGTTAAAAGACGTACACGCTCTCAGATGGGAAGATGTCAGGGTGGTTTTTGCAGCCCGTATATAATCGAGCTTTTGTCAAGAGAGCTTAATTTACCGTATGAGCAAATAACTAAATTCGGCGGAGAGTCCTACGTGGCAACAGGCAAGACAAAGGAGATAAAAAAATGACGGAGCTTGTTATTATAGGCGGCGGTCCTGCGGGAATGAGCGCTGCAATATCGGCTTATGAAAACGGAATTACGGATATTCTTATACTTGAAAGAGACGATAGCTTGGGTGGAATACTCCGACAATGTATTCATAACGGATTCGGACTTCACAAGTTCAAAGAGGAGCTTACGGGTCCCGAGTACGCATACCGTTATGAAAAAAAGGTTAAGGAGCTGGGCATAAGCGTAAAGCTTAATACTATGGTTCTTGAAATAACGAAGGACAAAAGGGTAATAGCAACCAACAGTGATGACGGTATCTTTGAAATAGAAGCCAAATCCATTATACTTGCAATGGGATGCCGTGAAAGAGCGAAGGGCGCTTTGAATATTGCAGGCACCCGTCCTGCAGGAGTTTACAGCGCAGGCACAGCCCAGAAATTAGTAAACGTAAAGGGATATATGCCCGGTAAGGAGATAGTAATTTTAGGCTCAGGCGATATTGGACTTATTATGGCAAGGCGTATGACCTTGGAGGGTGCAAAGGTGAAGGCTGTATGTGAGCTTATGCCATACTCATCGGGACTTGCCCGTAATATAGAGCAGTGTCTTAACGATTTTAATATTCCTCTGCGTCTTTCTCACACGGTAGTGGAGCTCCACGGCAAGGAAAGACTTACGGGAGTTACAATAGCAAGGGTTGATGAAAAGCGTCAGCCAATCAAGGAAACCTATGAATTCATTCCCTGTGATACGCTTCTTCTGTCTTGTGGATTGATTCCCGAAAATGAGCTTACAAAGGGAATAGGGGCGGAAATTTCTCAAATAACCAACGGAAGCGTTGTAGACCAGAACAGAGAAACGGATATTGAGGGCGTATTTTCCTGTGGTAACGTATTGCACGTTCACGATCTTGTGGATTATGTGTCAGAGGAAGCGGAAATCGCAGGTAAGGGAGCGGCTGATTATATAAAAGGAATTGACAAAAAAACAGTACGGATTCCTATTTCAACAGATGGAAAAATCCGTTATACCGTACCTCAAATAATAACCGAGCAAAAGGACGTGACTCTGTATTTCAGAACCTCCGGCCTGTACAGGAACGTAAAAATAAACGTATATGCAGACGGCAAGCTTGCCTTATCTAAAAAGAAGCAGAGAATAGCGCCGTCCGAAATGGAATCCTTGAAGCTTAATAAAAATATCTTTGAGGGAGTGTCTGAATTAAGGCTTGAACTGGAGGAATTGCAATGAAAAGAGAACTAACCTGTATAGCCTGTCCTTTAGGATGCAGCTTGACAGTAACCCTTGATGGCAAAACCATAGTTTCCGTTGAGGGAAACACATGCCCGAGAGGTAAGGAATACGCAATAAATGAGTGCACTGCCCCCGTAAGGACCGTAACTACCACGATGCGCTGTGATGACGGCGGACTTGTATCCGTAAAAACAAGTAAGCCTATTCCTAAGGAAAAAATGTTTGACGCTATGGAAGTGATAAATTCAGCCGTAGCCAAGCTGCCTGTAAGCGTAGGCGATATTATAATCCCCGATCTTTTCGGCAGCAGCGTCATTGCAACTCAGGAAAGAAAATAATAAACAGAAAACGAGGACGGCTCCGTCCTCGTTTTTAGTTGTTTTATTACTTTTTTATAAACTGTATTCCGTAAGGTTTTTGCTTGCGGTATGATTTGAATGTAGTATCATTCACTCCACCTCGCACGAGCCGCAAGCTCCAACCCGAGGTGGATTTTTTACTGTGACCATTATACCATAAAAGAGAGAATTATTCAAGTGCCCTCACGGTGAAATATTTGATATACCGTAATCAAAGAAAAAACTTTTTGAAAATTTCACAAAACATTGTTGTTTTTTTAGGGAGGAAGAAAAGAACAGATAATAGTTGACATAAACGGCAAAATATGATATAATTACAGAAACGAATAAATATAAAAGGAACCAGCTGACTG
>JAFVYY010000087.1 GCA_017508405.1 Clostridia bacterium | reverse complement strand
GGAGTCTGCATCCTTTACCTTGTGCTTTTCAAGATTTGGAAACTGTATGCCCAACCTGTCAGCGTTTGTATATCCGTGGAGAAGCGCTTTCTTTTCTTCTTTCATAATATCACCTCGTATATATTTTAACATCTTTTAGTCGGACTTTCAATATAAATATAAAAATACTTGACCGAGTGGCTAAAAGGTGATAAAATATAAATGCAAAATTCAAAATGCAAAATTAGGAGTAATGATGAAGCTGTTTAAGCATTTACATACGATTGGCAAGCACAGAAGACAGGTAATACGCCATTGCCGTAAGGCGGGAATATTCTTTCAGGGGCTTTTTCATGACCTGTCAAAGCTATCCCCGACGGAGCTTATTCCCAGTGTAAAATACTATCAGGGTACAAGAAGCCCGAATGAAAGGGAAAGAGAGATATTTGGCTATTCTCGGGCGTGGATGCATCACAAGGGCAGAAATAAGCATCATTTTGAATACTGGGTGGACTTAAATCCCGTAACGAAAATGTATGAGCCTGTGCCCATGCCTATGAAATATCTTAAGGAAATGTTTTGCGACCGTGTTGCCGCAAGCAAGATATATCAAGGTAAAAATTATAAAAGCAGCCACCCCCTCGAGTATTTTCTCAGAGGCAACGCAAGAAAAAAGATGAACTGTGCCACTGCCGATATTTTACAGGAGTGGCTTACCATTCTTGCGGAGCAGGGCGAAAAAGCCGCTTTTGCCCATATTAAGAAAATAAAGAACAATTTTGACTACGTAAATCAAAAATAAATATTGCATATAAAAAAATAGTGTGCTATAATTTTTGTATCGTTTTAAAATTCCGAAAACGGAGGAAGATATGATTAGAGTAGGTATATACGGATACGGTAATCTTGGAAGAGGAGTGGAAAGCGCTATCCGACAGAATAAGGATATGACTCTTACGGCTGTTTTTACAAGAAGAAGCCCCGAGAGTGTTAAAATACGTACACAGGGTGTGGCTGTTTGCCATGCTGACGATATCGTAAGCTACAAGGACAAGATAGACGTTTTGATACTTTGCGGCGGCAGCGCTACGGATCTTCCCGTACAGACTCCCGAAATGGCGAAGTATTTTAACGTGATAGATTCCTTTGACACCCATGCAAGGATTCCCGAGCATTTTAAAAACGTAAATAAATCGGCTAAGGAAAGCGGTAAGGTGGCAATTATCTCCGTTGGCTGGGACCCCGGTATGTTCTCCCTTATGAGAGCTTACGGCATGGCGGTGCTTCCCGACGGTAAGGATTATACGTTCTGGGGCAAGGGTGTTTCACAGGGACACTCCGACGCTATTCGCAGAGTTGACGGTGTCCTTGACGGAAAGCAGTACACTATCCCCGTAGAAAGGGCTCTTAACGCGGTAAGAAGCGGCGCAAACCCCGAGCTTAGCGTAAGAGAAAAGCACGTACGTGAGTGCTTTGTCGTAGCCAAGGAGGGCGCAGATAAGGCTAAAATCGAAAAGGAAATTAAGGAAATGAAGAACTATTTTGCCGATTATGACACAACGGTCCACTTTATTTCCAAGGAAGAGCTTGACAGGGACCACAGCGGAATCCCCCACGGCGGATTCGTTATAAGAACGGGAAAAACAGGGTTGAACGGAGAAAACAAGCACGTTATAGAATACAGCCTGAAGCTTGATTCCAACCCCGAATTTACGTCATCCGTTTTGGTTGCTTACGCAAGGGCTGCGGTAAGGCTTAGCTCCGAGGGGGTTAGCGGATGTAAAACGGTTCTTGATATTCCTCCCTCATATCTTACGGAGGCAAGCGCCGAGGAGCTTTATAAAACGCTTCTTTGATACGAAGCCAAAGGTTCAATTAAAGCCCGACGGGCGAGATAGGAGAAAATATGTCGAAAAATAAAAAGCTGGCAGGCGAATTCCGTCAGTTTATTGCTAAAGGCAACGTGGTTGATTTGGCGGTAGCTATGGTAATAGGCGCTGCCTTCAATAAAATAGTTACGCAAATAGTAGATAGCTTTATTAACCCCTTGCTTGGACTTATACTTAAGGGACTTTCCCTTTCCGAATGGAAATGGGTGCTTAAGGAGGAGATAGTTGACGGGGCAGGCGAGGTTATACAGGGTGAGGTTGCCATAACCTATGGACTTATCATACAGGCGATAATAGATTTCTTGCTTACGGCTCTTGTGGTGTTTATAATAATAAAGGTATATAACCATTTACGCAAGAGAGTCGAAGAGGAGAGCAGAAGAATTTACGAGGAGCTTAACCGTGATGAGGTTGAAGCTAAACGGAAGGCAGAAGAGGAAGCTAAGGCAGAGGCTGATAGAATAGCCGCTGAGGAAAAGGCGAAGGCAGAGGCAGAGGCAGCGGAAACAAAAGCCCGTGAGGAAGCAAAAATTGAGTATTTCAGAACTCAACAGGAGCTTCTTACGGAAATAAGAGATTCCTTGAAAAAATAATAAAAGCGACACACAGTGTCGCTTTTTTGTAAGACGAAAACCCCGCCATAGTGGCGGGGTTCCATAAAGGCTATGCCGATGAGCAGAAAGCAAATAAAAATTCAGAGTAGAATGATCTTGTGTCAAAGGCTCCCTTGTGTAAAGGGAGCTGTCAGCAAAGCTGACTGAGGGATTGGTTTGTGTAGATTATCGCTTTTTACAATCCCTCCGTCACGGCAAGCCGTGCCACCTCCCTTTACACAAGGGAGGCTTGGTTTTAGACCCGCTTGAGCGGGGTTTCGTAACAAATGCATGGCTGACAGGCCAATAAAAGACGCACTTGTGCGTAGCCTGTAGTATTAGGGCTATGCCCGAAACTGAAATACCACCCGCTATGCGGGAGGATTATTTTTGTTGTATAAAGAAAGCGGAGATAAAAAATAAGTCTGCGTTCCGATTTTTAAACCGTCCCGGCAGCCGCCGATTTATATGTGCGGC
>JAFVYY010000086.1 GCA_017508405.1 Clostridia bacterium | reverse complement strand
TGCCCACGGGTGTTGTGTCGAACCAATTGGCAGCCGGATAAGAGTTTATAAGCTTTTTTTCCATAAAAGACTCTCCTTTAAGCGTTATCATTAACATTTACCATAAACATACAAAAAAATCAATTTACATAGCTAAAAAACCGTTCCTTAAAATTTAGTGTTGCTTTATTTTACAAAATATGTTAAAATAATTTCAAAACTTATATTAGGAGATTTTATGCTGGATAAAATTGTTGCAGACATCAGCGACGTGATGTACACCTATATATTGATAATCTTACTTGTAGGTGCCGGAATCTACTTTACCGTACGTACAAGGTTTGCGCCCTTTCGCCTTTTCAAGGAGCAGATAAGAGCGGTAACCGAGAAGCCTAAGGACGGAAAAGGAGTTTCATCCTTTCAGGCTCTTATGGTATCTACCGCATCGAGAGTCGGTACGGGAAATATTATAGGCGTATCCACGGCTATCTGTCTTGGCGGCTTCGGTTCTGTGTTCTGGATGTGGGTTATTGCTATTATAGGCTCTGCATCCGCCCTTATAGAAAGCACGCTTGCGCAGATTTATAAGAAAAAAGGTCCCGACGGCTCATACGGAGGACCTGCATACTATATTGAAGCGGGACTTAAATGCCGACCATTGGCAATCGTGTTCTCCGTATTCCTTATTTTTGCATACGGCTTTGGCTTTAATATGCTTGCATCCTACAATCTTCAGTCTACATTTTCAAATTACAGCTTTTATAACGAGAAGGTAACTCCGTGGATAATAGGTCTTGTGGTTGCAGTACTTGTCGGCTACTGCTTACTTGGCGGAGGTAAGAGAATTCTTAAGATGACGGGTGTTCTCGTACCTGTGATGGGTGTGGCTTATATTCTTGTGGCTTTAATTATTATGGCGATAAACATAACCACTCTCCCCACCGTTTTTGCAAGAATCTTTAAAGAGGCATTTGATTTTACGGCTGTTTTCGGCGGATTTACAGGCTCCTGCGTGATGTTCGGTATCAAGCGAGGACTTTTTTCAAACGAGGCAGGCGTAGGCTCTGCTCCCAATGCATCGGCATCCGCTGACGTAAAGCATCCTGCTAAGCAGGGTATGGTGCAGATGCTTTCGGTATTTATTGATACTGTCCTTATCTGCTCGGCTACTGCGTTTATGTGTATGTGCTCAGGCGTAGAGCCGGATGCAAGTCTTTCCGGCGCTGCATACGTTCAAGCCTCCTTGTCGGAGACCCTTGGCGGCTTCGGTCCTGTGTTTATTACTGTATCAATGATTCTTTTTGCGTTTACGACGCTTCTCGGAAATCTTTTCTACGTTGATAAGGCGATCATTCATATTCTTAAGCGTCAGCCGTCAAAATGGGCTATGAGAATCATCCATGTGATATGCGCTCTGGTGATTTTCGCAGGCGCAGGCCTTTCTGCGGATCTTCTTTGGAATATCGCGGATATTTCCATGGGTCTTATGGCGCTTATTAATATTCCTGTTATTATTATCCTCGGAAAATACGCTTTCCGTACCATTAAGGATTATGAAAAACAGAGAAAAGAGGGTAAGAATCCTGTATTCAAGACAAAGGATATAGATTTTCCCGACAAGGTTGATTACTGGGGTGATGAGGAATGAAAATAGGACTTTTTACCGACTGCCATTACTGTAAATCACAGCTTGGCGGCGGCAGAGATGCCAAAGCGTCCTTTGGAAAAATAAAAAAGACCATGGATGCGTTTAAGGAATCCAAGGTGGATTTATGCTTCTGCCTCGGAGATCTTACGGATAACGGTCCCGAAGATACTAAGGAAAGCGTTTCTGAATGCTTTAAAGAGACCTTTTCACTTATTTCAAGCTATGGGATCCCGTTTTATTTAGTGCCGGGAAATCACGATTATCTTATACTTAAGGCTGAGGAGCTTTGTAATCTCGTAAGCTATAGGCTCCCGCCGTATACCGTTGAAGCGGGGAAGTATGATTTTATCGTTCTTGATGCAAATTATCGCTCAAGCGGAGTCAGATTTGATATAGAAGGTGTTGAGTGGACGGATTCCAATCTTCCCGAGCATCAGCTTGAGTATCTTAAAAATGCGCTTGATTCCTCGGATAAGAAATGTATTGTGCTCGTTCACGAAAATCTTGACCCTGCGCTTCATGTTACCCATGTTATCAAGAATGCGGACAAGGCTCGTGAAATAATACGTGAAAGCGGAAAGGTAAGTTTTGTGCTACAGGGACACTATCACGGCGGAGCGGAAGCCGAGATTGACGGAATACCGTATATTACGTTACCCGCCATGTGCGAGCATAATGAGGGATATTACAAAATATTGGAGCTGTAAATTATTGAAAAAATACATAATTTAACAAAAAAGCTCAAAAGGTATTGATATTTTTTCAAAAATATGTGATAATAAGTAGAAATCAAATCAAAGTTATATTAAAAAGGATCAATTATGGAAAAAAAGAGAAGCTCTTTTACGGGTAAGCTCGGCTTCGTGCTTGCCGCTGCGGGAAGTGCTGTGGGTCTCGGAAATTTATGGAGATTCCCATATCTTGCTGCTAAATACGGAGGAGGTATATTCCTTCTTGTATACATTATTCTTGCCGTAACCTTCGGCTTTTCCCTTATGGTGGCTGAAATAGTTATCGGTAGAAAAACGGGACTCAGTCCTGTAGGCGCCTTTGCAAAGTTAAATAAAAAATTTGCGTTTATAGGATATTTGGGCGCTATTATTCCCATGCTCATTCTTCCTTACTATTCCGTAATCGGCGGTTGGGTAATGAAATATTTTGCGGCGTTTGTTTCCGGTAACGGACACAATGCGGCATCCGATACCTATTTTGACGGGTTTATTACCGGAGTAGGCGAGCCGATTATTTGGTTCGTTTTATTCATTGCCATCACAATGACCGTCGTTCTTTTGGGAGTTGAAAAGGGAATAGAAAAGGTAAGCAAGATAATGATGCCCGTGCTTGTGGTTCTTTCTATCTTTGTTGCCGTATACGTTATGTTCCTTGACGGAGCTTGGGCGGGAGTGGTTTACTACATCAAGCCCGATTTCTCCAACTTCTCAATTATGACGGTTATTGCCGCAATGGGTCAGCTCTTCTATTCAATGTCCCTTGCGATGGGTATTATGATTACCTACGGCTCATATATGAAGAAGGACGTTAATATTGAAAAATCCGTACACCATATTGAAATTTTTGATACGGGAATTGCATTCCTTGCGGGACTTATGATCATTCCTGCGGTGTTCGCATTCCACGGCGGAGAGGAAAGTGCTCTCGGTAAGGGACCATCCCTTATGTTTGTAACGCTTCCTAAGGTGTTTGATTCCATTTGGGGCGGACAGGTTATAGGCACACTCTTCTTCATCCTTGTTCTTCTTGCAGCACTCACATCTTCGATTTCTCTTGCGGAAACCGTTGTATCCGTTGTTCAGGATAAATTTAAGATAGACAGAAAGGTGACTTGCTTGATAGTTCTCGGCGGATGCTTGCTTCTCGGATTGCCCTCAGCCCTCGGCTACGGTGTGCTCGGCGGAGTCAAGATTCTCGGCCTTCAGTTCCTTGATTTATTTGACTTTATCTCCAACAGTATTCTTATGCCCATCGTTGCTATTTGCACGTGCGTATTCATTGGATTTGTCATTAAGCCAAAGGCAATTGAAGAAGAAATCGAGATCAGCGCGCCCTTTAAGGCAAAGAAGCTGTTTAACGTGGTTATCAAGTATATAGCTCCCGTATTTTTGGTGGCAATACTTGTATCCTCTATTCTTGACGTATTCGGAGTAATTAAAATATAAAAGTAATGCCCGTTGGATTTACAACGGGCATTTTTGTATATTGAAATTTCCTTAAAAATGTGATAAAATACAAAAAAACGAGAGGGAGGAAAATATGTACGATAAAATTGCCAAAAGCCTCAGAAGGCGAAAGCTCTTATGCGTTTTACTGTCGCTTCTCAGCTTGGGGCTCGGATTTATACCGTTAAGAGCCTTAACTGTTCCTTTGGGTATTATACTATGCTTTGTTATATATTTTTTCGCATCGCTCTTGCTTGTTGCAAGACCTATAAACCGAGTATTGCTTTATGAAATGGATGCGGAGAAATTTCTGTATCTTTCATATGAGCTCGGATACGGCAGTGATATATGCGATATGTATGCAGATTACTACAGAGGCAGATATGACAAGGCAATAGAGATAATAAATCAAAGCATGCCTAAGACTAAACGCAGCCTGTTCAAATACGAATACAGCCTGCAGCTTGCATATTGTTATTTCGAATCGGGCGATATGGACGGACTTGCAAGGATATTAGAGGAAATTGATTTGATTCCCTGCGAAAGTAAAAATGAAATCTCACTGAAAAAAGATTCGGCATTTATTTTGGAATTTCTTAAAAAATTTACAAACGGCGAGTATGCTGCCTGTAAGGAAATGAAAATAGCCGAAGTCTGCAATGAGGATATCAGATCCGTGCCCGCTATTATAAACAGAATAAGACTTTATCACGGAATTGCCTGTTATATGAACGGAGACACCGAGGAAGCGAATACGGTGCTGAGTGAGGTGATAAACAGCTGCTCCGGTATCTACTTTTCTAAAATTGCCCGTTATTACGTTACGGGAGAAAAGGAAGATGAAAAACAGGAGGATAGCTTCTTTGCAACCATAGGTGATTTGAAAAGACAGAACTGCAAAGCGGCATCCTTGAGAAAAAACAAAAATATCAAGGCTAAGAAAACGATAATTGCAGCGGCAATAATCGTTGCTATCCCCGTGATTATTCTTGCATCCTTGGGCTTGCTTGATTCCTGCGACGTGTTCAGCAGTCCGGCAGATGCCTATACGATAATTGCGGAAAACGAGGATATAACGAGGGTGGTTGACATCGTTCCCATAAATACGGAGGGAGATGCGCTTTGCATTTATCTTTCCGACGGACAGTATATATCCGGCATAACCCACGGTGGATATTATTCTCAGATACTCGGTATAGCTTACCTTAACAGAGTCGGAGATGATTTGTACCGATACGGAACGTCGGTTAAGTTTCAGCAGGCTGAAAAAAGGGTGGACTCCTCGCTTTATAAAATATCCGCCCCCGATATAGGAAAGGACGTATATTTCAAAATAGTAAGCGATAAAAAGGATGTCCCTGCCGACACCATGATCAAAAAGGAATTTTACGTGCATGATAAGACGTATTACCTTTGTTACATATGCGTAAAGGATTCGGAATCATCCGAGTACTCTTATGAGGCGGTTCCCAATGAACCGGATTTGTCAAAATAATTATATGTGAGCATTTGAACATATAATGCAAATAATAAAAATCCGTCGATTTTCTGTACCGACGGATTTTTGTTTTGAATTTACATCACGTTTATTCTGCGTCTTCGGCGCTTAATTGAATAATAGCGTTCAAAAGCTCGTTCGTATCCGAAGCTATAACGGATGCACCCGCTTTTTTCAATATTTCCGGCTCGCGGTATCCCCAACCGACACCTACAAAGCTCATAGCTGCGCGATATGATGTTTCAACGTCAACGTCCGAGTCTCCTACGTATATACATTGCTCGGGCCTTGCGCCCATCATTTTGGCTATGTAGAGAGTAGATGACGGATCCGGCTTCGGCGGAAAGGATGACTGCCCCATAACTACGGTAAACAAATCGTCACCGAACAGCCTCGAGATAATTTCCTTTACAAATTCGTCCTGCTTGTTTGATAAAACAGAAAGCTTGTATCCCATATTTTTGAGATCTATAAGAAGCTCTTCTATTCCATCGAAGGGATACGTTGTATCGCAGTAGCATTTTGCATATTCCATATTATAGTCCGTAAGAGCGCTGTCCACTATAAAGTCAACGCCCTGAACGTCCTTGGGGAGGGAGCGGCGTATCAGCTCCCTTGCGCCGTTGTTGATGAATTTGTGTATTTCACCCCTTGTTCTGGTGCTGTATCCCAATCTTTCAAGGGTGTTATTAACTCCCGTGCGGATATCGTCAAGAGTGTCGCAAAGGGTACCGTCAAGGTCAAATATAATTCCTTTAATCATAATTCCTCATTTCTTTTCGGGGGTTATTTGTTGTTTTTAAGGTATTCGGATGGAGAACAGCCGAAGAAGCTCTTGAATGAGCGATTGAAGGTTCTGACAGTTGCAAAGCCGCACTCGGATGCCACGTCAAGAATCTTTTTATCTGAATTTTTAAGCATGTCAAGGGCAAGATCGAGGCGGTATGCCGTTAAATAATCATAAAACGTAATATCGGTTATCCTCTTGAAAAGATGCGAAAAATAGAAGAGGGAGAGACCGCAGTACGATGAAGCGCTTTCGAGAGAAATGTTTTCCTTGTAATTTTCTTCGATGTAGCGTTGAACGTTTTTAAGAAGCGAAAGCTCACCGGCAGCCTTCTTTATTTCATCGCCGTCAGAAACAGCTCTTGTATTTGCTCTCAAAATAAGGGATGCAAGGGTGTTCGATGCGCCGAGAGCGGAGTATGCGTAGCCTGTAAGCTTATCGTTAAGCTCTGCGCTTATTGAATAGGTATGTCTTCTTATTTCTGAATTGAGATATGTGTTTCTTTTTATAACTCTTTCGGATAGGGTTAAGGATGACAGATCAAAGGCGTCATCCTTAAACGAAGGAAGACAGAATACGGTAACAGAGCTGTTTTCGGATTTGAAGCTATGTATTTCTCTTGGTAAAATCACAATAATATCGCCCTCGTTCGCCATATAGCTGTTATGTGAGCAAAAGCTTTCTACGGAGCCGGAGTTGACGATAACGATTTTAAAATATGATGAATAATCGGATAAATGGTTTATGTTTTTAATATCTGCCCTTACAAAGGGAAGAGCGGAGGAGCTATTGTTCTTTTTAGCGAAAAATACGGACATAATTATCTCCTTTATACGTTTACTTATAATCTAATTCTATCATAAAGCGTTTCAAAAAGCAAGATGTGTCCTGAAAAAACCTTTGAATTTGTGTTGCATAACTCAAAATAATATGATAAAATATAAAAAGAATGATATCCGCTGCCATGCGGTAACGAAATATAGGTAAAAGGAGTTTAATATGAAATATTTAATAGGCGTTGACGTTGGTACGTCAGGAACTAAAAGCGTGCTTTTTGATACACAGGGTAAGGAGATAGCATCCTGTACTGTTGAATACCCCTTATATCAGCCGAAAAACGGCTGGGCAGAGCAGGACCCCCGTGATTGGTGGAATGCGGTTTGCAAAACTCTTAAATATTTAACCGAAAAGGCGGAGGACGGAGAAATATGCGGACTCGGTATTTCAGGTCAGATGCACGGACTTGTAATGCTCGATGAAAATAATGAGGTTATCCGCAATTCTATCATATGGTGCGACGGCAGAACTACCGAGGAGTGTCGAGAAATAGAAGAAATCATCGGTCATGACAGACTTATGGAGATTACCTGCAACCCCGCTCTTGAGGGATTTACGGCAGGTAAGATAAGATGGGTACAGAAAAACGAGCCTGAAAATTACGCAAGATGCCGACACATTCTGCTTCCAAAGGACTATATTAGATTTATGCTTACGGGCGAGTACGCAACAGAGGTTTCGGATGCTTCCGGAATGCAGCTTCTTGATATTCAGGGAAGATGCTGGAGTGACGAGGTGTGCGATAAGCTTGGCATTGATATGAGTCTTCTTGCAAGGGTATATGAAAGCCCCGAGGCTACGGGATATATAACCAAGGAGGCATCTGAGCTTACGGGACTTAAAGAGGGCGTCGTAGTTGCGGGTGGAGCAGGCGATAACGCGGCTGCAGCCATCGGCGCAGGCGTATGCAAGAGCGGTAAGGCGTTTACAACCATCGGAACGAGCGGAGTTGTTTTTGCTCACACGGATAAGCCTGTTTTCGATAAAAACGGAAGAATCCATACCTTCTGCTGCGCAGTTCCCGGCAAGTGGCACGTAATGGGTGTTACTCAGGCGGCGGGACTTTCTCTTAACTGGTTCAGGGGAAATCTTGCAAAGGATATTTCTTATAAGGAGCTTGATGCCCAAAGTGCGGAAATAGGAATCGGCTCAGATAAGCTTATATATTTACCATATCTCATGGGTGAAAGAACTCCGATTCTTGACGTGAATTCAAGAGGCGTTTACTTCGGACTTTCGGCTATGCATACGAGAGCGCATATGGCAAGAGCTACGATGGAGGGCGTGTCCTACTCCCTTTACAGCTGTGTAGAGCTTCTTGCGGAGCTTGGCATTGACGTATCCGATATGGTTGCCTGCGGTGGCGGCGGCAAGAGTAAGCTTTGGAAGAAAATCCTTGCGGACGTGTATGGAATTGATATAAAAACCTTAGCTTCACAGGAATGTGCCGCTCTTGGCGTTGCGATACTCGGCGGAGTTGCCGCAGGAGTATTTGAATCTGTGGAAGATGGCTGTAATATATGCGTTTCAGAAAAGGAAAAGACAGAGTCTGACGCAGTAAACCATAATGAATATATGAAATATTACGGTCTTTATAAAAAGCTCTATCCATCTCTTAAGGATAATTTCAAGGAGCTTTCCACTCTTTAATACCCTATGTAACCTTCTTACATATAATAACAGTAGGCTATTTGAAAGGTTGTGATTACTTTGCAGATTGTATTGCTTACGGCTTTGGGAGTTGGAGGCGCAACGGTAATAGGAGCGCTTCTTGGCTTCGTTTTTAAGCATACGAGTCATAAATTTAACGACATAGTTCTTGCATTTGCAGCCGGAGTAATGCTTTGCGCAGCGGTTTTCGGACT
>JAFVYY010000085.1 GCA_017508405.1 Clostridia bacterium | reverse complement strand
TTCTTGAGCATTTGGGCCTTAGTCAGGTGGGCGAAAGTAAAAACGGCAGTTCATTTCACTATAAGGGAGATTACAAAATACTGCACGATAAATACAATAAATAATTTTAAAATGATAAAAGGAGTTGTCCTCAGGCAACTCCTTTTTTACGTTATTGATACAAATTACTTAGTTCCGAAAAGGCGGTCGCCCGCATCTCCGAGACCGGGAAGGATATATCCGTTTTCATTAAGACATCTGTCGAGCGTTGACACGTAAATCTTTACGTCGGGATGCGCCTCCGCAACCTTGGAAACGCCCTCGGGAGCGCCGATGATCGCCATAAATTTAATATGCTTGCAGCCGTATTCCTCCTTAAGAAGCTTAATAGCGTCGCAAGCGCTTCCGCCTGTGGCAAGCATAGGATCAACAAGAAGCACAAGCTTGTCCTTAATGCCCTTAGGAAGCTTACAGTAGTAGGAATGAGGCTCAAGAGTTTCCTCATCACGGTACATACCGATATGACCTACCCTTGCAGAGGGGAAAAGAACGTGAACGCCGTTTACCATGCCGAGTCCCGCGCGGAGAATGGGCACAATAACAATGGAATTATCCTTAACAAAGGTCTGTGTGCAGGTTTCAAGAGGAGTCTTAACCTCTTTTTCAACCGTAGGAACGTCATCCTTAAGGCTCTCAAAGGTCATCAATGTAGTAATTTCCTCAACAAGCTCACGGAATTCCTTCATGCTTGTTTTCTCGTCACGAAGAATTGCTATCTTATGCTTTATAAGAGGGTGGTTAAATATAACCACGTTGTCGTAATTTTTCATTTTTATTCCTCCGATTTGGGCTCTTCGCCCTTCTCTGCTTCCTCCTCGGGATCCTTGCCGAGCTTACTGTTTTCAACCTTGGTAAGAATAGCATTTGTTACAATACCGAGGATGAGGGCCGTTGCAACTGCAGTTACCTGAATAGTCTTTGCTACTGCGCCTGCTGCGTCAAGGGCGTAGGGTATCTGAATCGTAAGTCCGCCGATACCCGCAATGAGAATTGAGGATACAACGAAGAGATTTTTATTCTGATTAAGGTCAAGATCCTTGAACATCTTAAGACCGGATACTGCGATAAATCCGTAAAGTGTAAGACATACGCCGCCCATTACGCAGGAGGGTATAGTCTGTAAGAGAGTCATTAAAGGACTGAAGAATGAAAGCACCATACACATAATTGCTGTTGTTGTAATGGTGCAAACGGAAGCGTTACGTGTAATAGCTACGCATCCAACGCTTTCTCCGTACGTTGTATTGGGGCAAACGCCAAATGCCGTACCTGCGATAGAACCAACGCCGTCGCCAAGAAGGGTACGCTCAAGGCCGGGATCCTCAATAAGATCCTTTTCAATGATGGAAGAAAGATTCTTGTGGTCAGCAATATGCTCTGCAAATACTACGAGAGCAACGGGTAAGAATGCGATAATAACCTCTGCTATACCGCCCAAGTTAATAAGCGTTGCCTCTCCCTTGCTTGCCGTAATAATTTCGGATGAAACGTTGCCGTTTACAAGCTCCTTGATACCCTCTACAATAGCGAAATCGGGATAATCAAGGAATGCCGTAAAGCCTCTGAAGGAACCGTCAGCGTTTACAAAATTGTTTATAAGGGGATCCCAATTGATGATCTTAAGATAATCAACGTCAAATGCAAGTCCAATGGCGGTGAATACGGACGCTGCAAGGTAGCCCGTACCGATACCGAGAATAAAGGGGATAAGACGGGGCATCTTGTATCTTTTCTGAGTAGAACAGATAACGATCGTAAAGAATGCTACAAGACCGCAAAGAAGAGCCACAAGATTGTACTTTCCGTTAACCTGTGAGCTATTGGATTTTACAATATCGCCCATAGCGTTAACCGCCAAGGAGATACCGATAACCGTTACGATAGGACCGATAATAACGGGAGGCATAAGCTTGGACACCCAGTTTGTTCCTACGAAATGGATTACTATTGCAATTGCAACGTAAGCCAAGCCCGCAACTATTGAGCCGAGCACTATACCGCAATAGCCATATGCTACCGCAACACCGAGGGAGCTTAAGAACGCAAAGGAGCTGCCGAGAAATACGGGGCTCTTAAAACGTGTGAAAAGCTGATAAATAAGTGTGCCGATACCTGCACCGAAGATTGCCGCGGGAATCTGTGTGGGAAGACCGATGATTGTCGGAACGGCGATAGTTGCCGCAAGGATTGCCAGAAGCTGTTGAAATGCGAAAATCAGCATATTACCGAATTTCGGCTTGTCGTGAATGTCATAAACTAAATTTTTTGCCATAACGCTCTCCTTAATTTTTGTTTTTCTCTAATTATTTATTATATCAAAATTCGATAGCAAAGTCAATATTTCAGCAAAAAGTAAGTTTTTCCTTTTTACAAAAAAAGAACGAAGAAAACTTCTTCGTTCTTTAATTTCAACCCTCAAAATTCAGAATTGCCGTATACAGCTCCTTTGCTGCTATCTTCTCATCTTCATCTGTCATTCTGTGATTCAGCATAATGCAAAGAAGCGTATCGTTCGGTAAGCGCTTAAAGCATTCATAATACTTTGCAAATTCCGTTCTTTTGAAATAAATTGCGTTGGGAGCATATAAAAGGCTTGAATCAACCTCTTTGCCCAAAACCTCACTTACGTTTACAAATGCCTCGCTGTATTCCTCATACAAATGGGGGTCAACTAAGCATATTGCAATATTACCCGCCATCATCTGATCGGAAAACGCTCTTTTCGTATCCTTATTGGACTGTTGCAGAGCAAGGTAATCGTACTGATTTCCGTTTGCCGCTGCCTTTTGCTGCTCGAGTGTCATAACCACAGTGGACGTAACAAGCACGTTCTTTTCTCCGTCATTGTTCCTGTCCTTAGTAAAATCTCCAAAGGCTTTTGAAAAATCATCCTGCAGATCCACAACGTATTCGGGACCTGCATAAAACACGCCCACATCATATTTTGTAGCCGTAAGATACTGTATTAAAAACACAATGAAAATTATTAAAAAAGCAGACGTTATTATGATATGCCATTTATATTTGAACCAAAGATTAGGCCAGAATGCGCCTTTGAAATTTTTGTTTTCCTCAAGATGTATCGCCTCAGCTGAGCTATCTCCCAGCATACGAAGTCTTTTGGCATTATTGGATTCGCCGCCACACTCTTCGCTGTTTCTGTTTTTAAATTCGTTATTCATTATTTTCCTTTCCGACGCTACGCCGTATTAATTCATACGTAAAGTATATCATAGTTTCGTCATTCTGTCAACACAGGGGGGAGCTTTTGCACATTACCGTCACCTATTTTTCAGCTTGGATATGATACCTTTTTTGTTTTTTGGTTTTTACTATTGTATTTAGGTAAAAAGTATGATACTATTTTTATGAAAGTACTTAAAAATGAAAGGGTTAATTATGAATTACCGTGATTTTGGAAAAACCGGAGAAAAAATTTCCGCTCTCGGCTTTGGTTGTATGCGTTTTCCCGAATACAAAATTGAAGAAAAGAGCTTTGTTGATCAGGATAAGGTTGACGAAATGATTGCTTTTGCCTATGAAAACGGCGTAAACTATTTTGATACCGCTCCCTTTTACTGTAATCAAAACAGTGAGGCTGCTCTCGGACATGCTGTCAAGAATTTTCGCAATAAAATTCTTATTTCAACGAAATGCCCCATAGGAAACGAAACAACTCCCGACAAATACCGTGAAAATTTGGAGCGCAGCTTAACACGTCTTGGCACAGACCATATTGATTTTTACCATTTTTGGGGTATAAACCGCAATTGCTTTGACAATATTATCGTTGCAAACGGCTTGCTTGAGGCTGCGGCTAAGGCTAAGGAAGAGGGCTTGATCCGTCATATTTCCTTCTCCTTTCACGATGATCCCTCCGCTATCAAGCATATAGTTGACACATCAGAGGCTCACGGTGTTAATATGGAATCCATGCTCTGCCAGTACAATCTTCTCGATCGTTCAAATGAGGAAATGATAAAATACGTGAACGAAAAGGGACTTGGTACCGTCGCAATGGGCCCTGTTGCGGGCGGACGCTTGGCAGCTCCCACAGACCTTTATTCAAAGCTTACGGGCAAACCGTCTATTGCTACTTATGAGCTTGCCTTCAAGTTCTGTCTTGGCAATCCTAACCTCAACTGCGCCCTTTCCGGTATGGAAAATCTTGATATGGTAAGGAAAAATGCTGCCATCGCATCAGATAATTCCTCTTTCTCACCCGAAGAATGGAAGCAGCTTGGCTTGGCTATGGAAGAGGTAAAAAAATTCTCGGAGCTTTACTGCACAGGCTGTAAATACTGTCAGCCCTGTCCCTGCAATATAAATATCCCGAAGATTTTTGAGGCTTGGACCCTCTACAACGTTTACGGCTTAAAGGAGCCGGCAAAAAAGATGATGGCAAAATACGTAAGTGACGGCGGCAAAACCTATAACGACTGCAAAAACTGCGGTCTTTGTGAAAAGAAATGCCCTCAGCTCTTAAAAATTCGGGAAAACCTCAAAAAGGTTTGTAAAATTCTTTGCGAATAATTACAAGCGCCGGTTCAACCGGTGACACCTATAAAAATGGGTATTACGGGCTTATCCATATATCTTGTAAGTCACCAATAAAAAGCCGAGGACGAAATCTGAAGTGAACCATTTTATGCAGACAGCACAAAAACGGGCACCTATAGTAGAAAATATTAAATTTTAAGCAATGAACTGACATCGTTTTTCTAGTGGAGTTCTAACGGGTGAGTTTCTGTTATCTCTTTTCAAAGGCGCCGATATAGTATTCTGCTCCGAGCAGTTTAACCCTTTATCACTTATTGAGATGATAAAGAAGGAAGGCATTACAGTTATGGGTGGTACTCCTACTCTGCTTTCTACTGTTTCAGTTTTTGTTAAAGAAGATGATGAATTGCCTTTAAAAACAATTGCCATAAGCGGAGAATGCATGACAGAAGCTGCGGCTAAAAAGATACAGAAAGCATTTAACAAAGCAAAGATATACAGTGTTTACGTTCTTACTGAGGCTTCTCCAAGAGTATCATACTTGCCACCTGATTTGTTCTTGAAGCATCCTACGTCTGTAGGTATCCCTCTTAAATCTGTCAGAATGAAGATAGTGGATGAGTGTGATAATGAGTTACCTGATAACGAGGTTGGAGAGCTTCTTGTAATGGGTGATAACGTTATGATAGGATATTATTGTGACAATGCTAAAACGTATAAGGCTAAGAGAAACGGTTGGTTACATACAGGAGATTTAGCATACAAAGATAAGAATGGATTGTATTACATAAAAGGCAGAAAGGTAAAATCCATCCTCACAAAGGCGACCTCTACTGTCCAAGCCTTCCCACAGGAAAGAAGATGAAGGCTGGCCTCCAAAATGGTAGGTGCGCACAAGGTTACCACTGGAATCGAGAATCTCGC
>JAFVYY010000084.1 GCA_017508405.1 Clostridia bacterium | reverse complement strand
GGAGTCGTAAGCGAATTCAGGCTCTCCCACGCGGAAATTGAAAAATGGCTTCTTAACAAAACACCCCTTTCGAATTATCTTGGATCCTATACGGTAAAGGAAGCGGAAGGCTACGCCCATGGAAGACCATGGACAAGAATTATATGGGACGTATGCGCAGTTGCTTGGCTTTTTAATGAGAATGATAGATTTATGCGCTCCCGTGAAGAGAAGGTTCTTTTATGCGATTATAACGGCTTTTATGAAAAAGAGTCCTTGGAATATACGATGAAATATGTTTACAGCATAAACAGAGACGAGCTTATGTACGACCTTATAAGGAAGATAACGGAGGAATAATATGTACGAAATAGGACTTTCAACTCCCGACTTTGTAAACGAACAGCTTTTTAGCGATATGGCAAGCGCCGGAATAAAAAACATAGAAATTTCCCTTGATAAGAAAAAGTCAGAAGCTCTTGACTATGCACAGCTTAAAGAATGGTCAGAAAAATACGGAGTTAAGCTCTGGTCTTTTCATTTACCCTTTTGGCCCTTTGATGAAATTGACATATCAAGTCCGGCCATTGCCGAAAAGACGGTTTCTTATCTTATGGGATTTATAAGGAAAGCATCGGAGATAGGAATTAATAAATTTGTAATTCACGCAAGCGGAGAACCCATCAAGGAAGAGGACAGATCTTTACGTATGAATATAGCCAAAAACAGCCTGTATCTGCTTTGCGAGGAGGCAAAAAAATACGGATCGGTAATTTGTGTAGAGGATCTTCCGAGGACCTGCCTTGGCAGAAGCTCCTCCGATATTTCGGAACTGCTTACGGCTCATCCGGATCTTAGAGTCTGCTTTGATACAAACCATCTTTTGGATGAAAAAATCACGGACTTTATCTATGCTATAGGGGATAAGATCGTAACCACGCATATTTCCGACTATGATTTCAACAACGAAAGACACTGGCTTCCCGGAGAGGGTGATATAGACTGGCTCAGCCTTATCTCTGCTCTTGAGGATGTGAATTTTAACGGTGTGTGGCTTTATGAAATAGGACTCAACTGTCCTTGGACCATAAAGAGAGAAAGAGACCTTATCTGTGAGGACTTTACAAACAACGCGAAGACACTGTTTGATGGAAAAATTCCTTCTCCCGTTGGCAAAAGAGTTGACGGACTTGTTCATTGGACAAAGGGTTGATTTTGTGGGCACGATATCTGATAAAAGGAGAATTAGGAAATGAAAAAAATAATGTCTTTCTTTCTCGCCATTTTAATGATATTATCGTCAATGCTGATGATCGCTTGTTCGGGAGACAGAGACAACGACGGCGACGATAACGTAAAGATAAACGTAAAAAGTGAGATTAAAGCCGCTACGAATAAAATGAATACGGTAAACAGCTGCAGCGGTACGTCTAAGCTTAAAATCAGCGTAAAGGCACAGGGCGTTACCCTTACTACCGAGCTTGATTATCAAATTAAATTTGCTGATTTGCAGACTGCAATCCCTAAAAGATATGCGGATGTAAAGGTAACTGCGCCCGGACAGTCGCAAACAGGATGCATATATACCGAGGGCGAATGGGATTACTGCGTTGTAGGTAACGAAAAGTACAAGAGCAGAGTTGAGGAAAATAAGGATAAAGAGTGCG
>JAFVYY010000083.1 GCA_017508405.1 Clostridia bacterium | reverse complement strand
TAATGCTTGACAATATTTCTTCGTTTATTGAATTTTGTTTTCTTTTGTGATAAAATAACGATATAAACAAACTACTGTTAGAGGTTAAAAATGAAAATACCATATATAAAAGGGAATTGGGACGTTTTGTTTCGCCCGCAATTGAACGGAAAATATGTGAACGATCATTGCGTATTCAAGGCGCACGATGGCAATTATCATCTTATTGGAATAACAAGCTTCGAGGGTGGAGCAACAAACGAACGATATTTTGTGCACGGAGAAACACCGTCTATCAATGAAGAAATGAAGGAACGCCCAACCCGTGTAGTCGATCGCGGAACACTTGCTTGGGCGCCATGTGTTGTTCGTACCGAGGACGACTATTACTATATGTTTTATGGTCCGTCCCCTACATCGCTATCCGTGTCGTTTGAGCTGCACGAATGGTATAATCATACGGTGGTTCTCAATAATGAACCTCTTTTTTCAGCGCACCGCGATCATTTTGTTCTCAGACTTGACGATGGCACGTATCTTATGTATGTGGTGGGTACCAAGGATAAAAAAAGCTGCGTTTCGCTTTTTAAATCACATAATTTAACAGAATGGGATTTTGCCGGTTATGCTTTAACAAGCGGAAAGGATACGCCGCTTAATCCACCGTGGGGCGCTATGGAATCCCCCTTCGTTTTGAAAAAGGATGGCCTTTATTATATGTTTTTAACCTACACGGATTGCGCTAAGGATAATTACCACAACACGTTGGTCTTTGTTTCAGGTGATCCATGTTGCTTCGGAGAGTACAACGGAGGTAACGGAGGTGCGAAGCCCGTTACAGTCTTGCACGCACATGCTCCCGAGATCATAGAGGAAAACGGAAAATACTATATCACAACCTGTGGATGGCTTGGCTTCAATACTCCACATGAGGGATGCGTTTCGATTTCCGAGCTTGATTGGAAGGAAATTTGATAAATCAGATATTTTCAATCGGAATTTTTTAAAAAGGTATTATAAAAATTTGGAGTAATATGAAATCTTTTTATCACGGAGAAATAAACGAATTTATTGAATGGCGAGATACCGACGGAAATATTATTAACGCAAGTGATGGCGGCATTATTTTTGCAAACGGAAAGTATCATTGGTACGGTATGGCTTTACGTCCTTTACCTATGGCAAGTGGGCCTTGCGGTGGACAAATGACGGATATCGGAGTTGTCATGTATGAATCCGAAGATTTACTTGAATGGAAATACGAGGGAGTCATATTAGAGGTAAGCCACGATCCACAAAGTGAGCTTTACGCCCCACTGCGCTTTGAAAGACCAAAAATTATTTATAATGAAAAAACAGAAAAGTACGTTCTTTGGTGTCACTTTGTGAAATATCCGGGCAATCATGGTAACGGCAAGGGTGAAGCCGAAGTAGGACTTGCAGTATGCAATACCGTGAATGGAAAATATGAATGGCAGGGATACACGAGACCGATTGATGAAAAGGGTTTTGTCCGTGATATGACCGTATATAAAGATTTTGACGGAAGCGCATACCTGATATACGATAGGCACATAATAGATCTTGTACCCGACGGTGAATCTTCAAGGATGAAGGCTGACAGATGCCTGCACGTTGTAAAGCTTAGTGACGACTATTTATCCTTTACCGATACGTATTCAAGAATTGAAAGCGCCGCTTGGCGTGAAGCTCCGGTGGTTCTTTTTAACAACGGATATTATTATATCATTACGTCGGGACTTACGGGATGGGAAACAAATCAGGCAAAAGCCTTCCGTACAAAGCATTTGATGGCTGAGTGGGAGGAAATTGGCGATCCCTGTGTCGATGATTTGACCCACACTACCTTTAATACGCAGGGAACAAATGCATTTTACGTAAACGGAAGTAATATACAGATAGTGATGCTCGAAAGACATAATACGTCTGATTTTGAAAAATGCTCATACGTTTGGCTTCCTGCGAAGTTTACCGATAATACGGTATATCTTGAATATTCAAAGGACTGGAGCATAAAAAACGTCATATAATGATATAAAGCTTAAAGACTGATTACAAAAAATATACAATACCATATAAAAAGCATTGAAAAATCCGTATCCCTGTGATACAATGAAGAAAAAGCTGAAGCAAAGGAGGATGCATATGGAAGAGAAGAACGAATTTCCCGTACAGGAAAGAGATTACGGCACCCAAATTTTAAGCATCATCCGAAGTGAAAGTAATGACGAGGAAATCAAAGCTCAGCTTCAGGAATATCATGAGAACGATATTGCAAGCATTTTCGAAGAGCTTGAAACGGATGAGCGGGATCACTTGCTGCAGATCCTCGGCAGTGAATTTATGTCGGAGATCGTTTCCTTTATGGAGGACGCAGGCGAATACCTTTCTGAAATCGATGTGGATGAAGCGGCTGATATTATCGAGCAGATGGACGCTGACGATGCGGTTGAGGTTCTTGATGATCTTGACGAGGAAACGAGAAGCGAAATTATTGAGCTTATCGAAGACCCTGAGATCAAGGAGGATATCGAGCTTATTGACTCCTATGAGGATGATGAGTTCGGTAGCCGAATGAGCACCAATTTTATTGCGGTGAAGAGAAACAGCACTGTTAAGGAAACAATGAAGACCTTAGTCAGTGAGGCTGCGGAAAACGATAATATATACACCATTTTCATAGTAAACGAGGACGGTTCCTTCTATGGAGCCATGGACTTAAAGGACCTTATAGTGGCAAGAAGCACCGTTGATCTTGAAACCCTGATTTCCACCACCTTCCCATTCGTTTACGATAAGGATATTATTTCCGATAATATTGAGCGCTTGCGTGGATATTCGGAAAATATGATACCCGTAGTTTCATCCGCAAGCAATACGCTTCTCGGCGTAATTACGTCAACGGATATTATTGAGCTCGTTGACGAGGAGCGCGGTGACGATTACGCAAAGCTGGCGGCGTTAAGCTCCGAGGAGGAGCCGGACGAAACTCTTTTAAAGAGTATGAAGAAGAGAGTGCCGTGGCTTATAGCCCTTCTGTTTATGGGCCTTGTCGTATCCGCAGTTGTAGGCGTTTTTGAAAGCGTTGTGGATGCTTTGCCTATGATAGTATCCTTCCAGTCCCTTATTCTCGGAATGGCGGGTAACGTGGGTACTCAATCCCTTGCGGTGACTGTGCGAACTCTTGGAAACAATGAGGATAGCACCTTCAAGGAGCAGTTTATTACTATTCTTCGAGAAATACGTGTGGCGCTATTAAACGGAGTAGTCTTAGGAGCTATTTCCTTTGTTATTGTCAGCGGATATCTCTTCGTCTTTACCGCCTATGCAAACACATTCATTTTTGCCGCTGCAGGATGCGTAGGTCTTGCAATGTGCTTTGCCATGGCGATTTCGGGTCTTACGGGAGCTGCTATTCCTGTATGCCTTTACAGATTCGGAGTTGACCCTGCTGTTGCATCGGGACCCCTTATCACTACCATAAACGACCTTGTTGCCGTAATCAGCTATTACGGTCTTGCCTGGGCGTTGCTACTAAGTATATAAAGCAAAGGACAGAGAATTCTTTTGATTCTCTGTCCTTTATTTATATGTTGATTTTTACAGGAGCAAATTCATTTGCAGTAACTGTAATCGTTGCATCCTTACTTTTCTTTTTAAATACCGCAACCGCTACGCCGTTATACAGGTTGCGCTTAGGAGACGTATACAGGGTCAAGTCTGTTGGGTTGGCGTTCGCCATTCCTATAAGCTCCGCACCCTCGGAGATAACCTCTATCAAACTTTCGTTTGCAGGGCAGAGCGCACCGTTTTTATCATGCGCCTCGATGTCAACGTAGACAATATCGTGATCGGGCTTTTTTGTGCTTTTGTGAAGGTAGCTTTTTTCCTTGGTTACGGAAAGATACTGCGGGCTTTCCTCCGTAGTTAAAGTGGACTTCGAATACAGCTTACCGCTTACATAAGCTCGTGCGGTAACTATGCCGGGCTCGTATATCGCATCAAATATATAAATGCCGTTTTCCGTTCTTTCAAGTCTGCCTATTTCCTCACCGTTTATTTCAAGGACTACTTCATCGCAATCGGCGAAAACGTAGATTTTAGTGGGCTGACCCTCATATCCGTCAAAGCGCCAGCTTTCGATACAATCATAAAAGCCCCATGCGCTTGGGCTGTATGGACGTATGCTTCTTTTTGGCGGTGTACAAGCAATAAAAGGAGCTGTACGGTGTCCCCACGCAATTTCACGTAAATAGGATTGCGGCTTTCTGAATCCGCAAATATCAAAATCTCCGCAGCCCGATATATGATTTGGAAATCTGTCTGCTAAAAGGTCCGTAGGCTCGGGATAATGGTAGTTTATATGGCCGATACCCGTTTCTCCAAAGTAATCCCAGGCGGTCCAAACAAAGTCACCGAGAATACGTGGGTTATCCTTTAGTTGAGCATAGGTTGTAAACGCGCTCAGGGGGAAGGTTTCCGTATTTATAAACAGCTTATCGGGAAACCTTATAAGGTCCTTTTCATAACGGTATTCAAGATAATTATACCCGATTACATCCACAGTGTCGGCAATAATTGCTATCCTGTCGGTGAAAAAGTCCATAACGCCGGCATCATAATCAAGTGTAGATTTTTCCTTATCAAGATCCTCCTGGTGATTGAAAGATCCGCAAAAACCGTGGGTAAGCAGACGGGAATGATCGTGCTTGCGTACTTCGTCAGCTATATTTTTTGCATATCTGTAGCCGTAGCCTCTTCCCGATTTCTGGGGAATCTCATTACCCGTGCTCCACATAATAATCGAGGGATGGCATCTGTTACGGAGAACTATTTCCTTTGTCCATTTTAAATAATTATCATCGAAGAAAACGTGCATATCATCTATTTGCTTGCCGTCCGTCCAATAATCAAAAAGCTCATCTATAACAAGCATACCAAGTCTGTCGCATGCATCGTAAAGATGCTGTGACTGTGGATTGTGTGAAAGACGCACAGCATTAAAGCCCGATTCCTTTAGCTTTGCAATTCGTCTGTATTCAGTTTCGGCATAGGAGCAGGCGCCAACGGGACCGCCGTCGTGATGTATGCATCCACCGAGAAGCTTTATAGCTTTTCCGTTAAGCAAAAGTCCACGGCTTGAGTCGGCAATAAGAGTTCTGATACCGAACACGCTCTCTTCAGAATCCGTATATCCGTTCAAGGAAAGAGTAGCCTTTATTCTATATAGATTTGGAGCGTCCGTATCCCACAGATCGGGGCTTTCAAGCTGGAATTTTGTCTTGAAGGTGTTTTCACCGTATTCCGCAAGCAGCCTTCTTTTAAAGGTATGGATCGGAGTACGTTTATTTCCTTTATATATTTCAAAATCAACCACTCCCTCGCCGTTTTTATCAGCGAAAAGGCGAATTTCCGATTCTAAATAGGCGGTGGTATCGACAATTTGTTCTGTGCAAACATAGATTCCCCTCGGGTCAAGATAGGAATGGTCGCACTCACAAAGAAATACGTCGCGGTATATTCCGGATCCTGTGTACCAACGGGCATTCGGCTGCCACTTATTATTTACGGTTACAGTTATCAGGTTGCTTTCTCCATAGCGCAAGTAATCGGAAAGGTCGGCGATAAAGGTGTTGTATCCGTATTTGTTTAT
>JAFVYY010000009.1 GCA_017508405.1 Clostridia bacterium | reverse complement strand
GGCGTTTGCGCTATGATCGGTGTGTTTATTGATACCTTCGTTGTTCTTACAATGACAGCTCTTATCGTTCTTTGCACACTTTACACAGGTGACGGTCCTCTCGCAAACATCAGCGGCGATGCTCTCAATATCTTCAATATGAGCTTCTCCGACGCTGCAGGCGGTCTTGGAATTGATAGCGGTAATATGGTACAGACAGCATTCCAGATGACATTTGGCAAGATCTTCGGCGCTACTGCGGGTAACATCATCGGTAGCTTGTTCGTTGCAGTTTGCTTGTTCTTCTTTGCGTTCTCAACCATTATCAGCTGGAACTTCTTCGGTAAGATTAACTTCAATTACCTCTTCGGTAAGAAGGCAATAATCGTATATTCAGTTCTTTCCATTGGTTGCGTATTCCTCGGCTCCATCGGCTCAAACGATCTCGTATGGGGACTCTCCGACCTCTTCAATAACCTTATGGTAATCCCCAACGTATTGGCTCTCTTTGTTCTCGGATCTATGGTTTACGGTAGATTCCAGAAGAAGGATGAAATCTGCGTTAAGGGTAACGTAAATACTGAAGAAGCATCCGAAGAAACAGAAAACGTATAAATAAAATTATCCACAGTTAAATTTCCGTTTAACTGTGGATTTTTTTGCTTTTATGTGTTAAAATATAGGTAAGAAAAACGTAAAAGGAGAATTGTAAATGAAGGATTACAGTACGGTGTTTTTTGACCTTGACGGAACCCTTATCGACTCGGGCGAGGGCGTTTTTAATTCCGTTGAGTACGCCTTGAAAAAATTCGGAATAGAGGTTGCGGATAAGTCAAAATTAAGATGCTTTATAGGACCTCCGTTGACGGTCTCCTTTAAGACGTTTTACGGCTTTGACGACGAAAATGCCGACAGAGGTGTCGTTTATTACAGAGAATACTATAAGGATAAGGGCATTTTTGAGTGCTACGTTTACGACGGAATAGAGGAGTGTCTGAAAAGGCTCAAGGAAGCGGGCAAGCGGGTTATGGTTGCCACCTCCAAGCCCGAGGAATACGCAAAAAGAATTCTTGAAAAAATGGGGATCGTCAAGTATTTTGACTTTATAGCAGGGGCTACAATGGATGAAAAAACAAGGGCGAACAAAATAGAAATAATGCAGTACGCCTTTGACTCCTGCGGAGTGTCCCCTGATGATACGATTATGGTGGGAGACAGACTCTTTGATATAGAGGGCGCAAAGCATTTCGGAATGGAATGTATCGCAGTCCTTTACGGCTACGGCTCTCGGGAGGAATTTGAAAAATACGAAGCGGAGTATATAGTAAATACCCCCGCAGACGTGGCTGAGCTTATACTTGACAGAGGTTAAAATTTACGTAAAGAAGGGAGCGCAAGCTATGGCTTATAAAATTCATATAGTTGATGACAGTCCGTCGGACGTAAAGCATCTTTCGGAGCTGACCGCATCCTTCGCCAACAGGCACGGGCTTACCTTTGATGTAAGGTGCCACTCCTCGGCGGAATCCTTTCTGTTTTATTATGAAGGGGACAAGAGCTGCGACCTTCTGCTTCTTGATATAGAAATGCCCGGTATGGACGGAGTAACTCTTGCAAAAAGGATACGGGAGCAAAATGAGGGAGTAAGCATTGTGTTTATTACCGGATATACCGATTATATCGCGGATGGCTATGACGTATCGGCTCTTCATTACCTTATTAAGCCCGTATCCGAGGAAAAATTCGAAGAGGTGCTTGGAAGAGCATTGGCACGCAGACAGCGTGAGGAAAGGACTATTATTCTGAAAACCAATACGGAAACCGTAAAGCTGCCGCTCAGTCATATATATTATTTCGAAGCGTTCAGAAATTACGTTAACGTGATCACAAGGGACGGAAACGCTTATACGGTTAGAGGAACACTCAGCTATTTTGAAAATGAGGTCGATTCACATTTTATGAGAGTAGGACGCTCCTATCTTGTAAATTTAACCAAGCTGCGAAGAATTACGAGAACTGAAATGTCATTTCCCGACGGGAAAACTCTTCCCGTTCCCCGTGGCTACTACGAAGCGTTGAATCAAGCTATAATAAAGAAGCTTTAAGGAGGATATATGGGACTTCTTTCCAAGCGCGCAGATAAACGGATCGCCGCATATCAGCGAGAGCTTATAGATATTCACTACCGTGAGGTAGACACTATGTACCGCAAAATGAGGGGCTGGCGTCACGATTATCGCAATCATATCAGCGTAATGAAAAATCTTTACAGACAGGGAAGCTTTGAGGAGCTTGGAGAATATCTTGATATGCTGGAATCCGACCTTTCCACCGTTGATACGGTTATAAAAACGGGAAATCCTATGGCTGACGCGATTCTTAACAGTAAGCTAAATCTTGCGCTTAGTAAAAATATTCCCGTAAAGGCAACCGTACATATTCCTATGCGGCTTATGATATCCGAGCTTGATCTGTGCGTGATTCTGGGAAATCTTCTTGACAACGCTATTGAAGCGAGCCTGCCGTTACCCGAAAAGGATAGAATGATTCGAATTTACATGGATATAAAGGAGACACATCTGTATATTTCCGTTACAAATCTGTGCGCAGGTAAAAAAATGGCAAAGATAAACGGAAAATTTTTATCCCGTCGCGGAGACGGACACGGATTCGGTCTTATAAGAATTGACGGAATTGTGGAAAAATACGGCGGATACGTGAACAGAAACAGCGAGGATGGAGCGTTTACGACAGAAATTCTTCTACCGTTACAATAAAAATAATACATCCCCGAGTCGATAAAATCGGCTCGGGGATGTTTTTTGTATTAGCGAAATACCCTATTTGTAATTATGCATAATATTGAGCCTGCGCGTTCCAAAGGGAAGCGTAAACGCCGCCTTCTTCGGAAACGAGCAGGTCGTGTCCGCCCTTCTGAACCACTGTTCCGTTATCAAAAACGGCTATCTCGTCACAGAAGCGACAGCTTGAAAGACGGTGGCTTATATAAATGGCGGTTCTGTCCTCAACTATGGCGTTGAAATTAGTGTAAACCTCTGCCTCGGCAAGGGGGTCAAGGGCCGCCGTCGGCTCGTCGAGAATTATAAAAGGAGAATTCTTGTAGAGCGCGCGGGCAAGAGCAATTTTCTGAGCCTCGCCGCCCGAGCAGTTAAAGCCCGTATCGCTTCGCGCCTTACCGATATAGCTTTCCAAGCCGTCGGGTAAGGAATTAAGCCTTTCCTCAAAGCCCGCCTTGACAAGACAATCTCTTGCCTTTATCGCATCGTATTTTTCGGAGGCGGCTACGTTTTGTCCTATAGTATAGCCGAAGAGCTTAAAGTCTTGGAAAACCACGGCAAATATGCTTCTGTAATCGTCGTAATCGTATTTACGTATATCAATACCGTTAAGCAGAATTTCTCCCTCGTTGGGGTCATACAAACGGCAGAGAAGCTTTATAAAGGTGGTTTTGCCCGAGCCGTTTCGTCCTACCAACGCAAGCTTTTCACCAACGCGGAATTTCATATTTACGTCCTTAAGAGCGTAGGTGTCCGACCCCGGATACTTGAAGGATACGTTACGGAACTCGATTTCATAGTCTGTATCCCTGCGCTTTTCCGTGGAAAGACTACCCTGATACATTTCGTTGGGGATATCAAGGTATTCAAATATCAGCTTTACAAAAACGGCATTGTTTTTCATATCTCCCCACAGGGAAATGAATCTTGACGCTCCTGTAGCTACGGCTGTAACCGCAGCCACATACTGTGTAATACCGCCCACACCGAAGGCGCCTGCCCTTGCTTTAAGACAAACGTAAAGATAAACGAGAAGCTGAAACAGCTTTGATACAGCTCCCGAAAGGGTGTGGAGAAGTCCTACCTTGCCTTTAGCCTGCTTCGCTCTTTCTCCCTTTGAATCAAATAAGCCTGTTTTTTTCAGGGTGTGCGCCATAGACGTGCTTGCCCAACCCTCATACATACGAAGGTCTGTTGCCATCTGATAGTTTTGACCCATATAACAGAAGTAACCGAAAAGACGGTTGGCAAGATTATGATCTGTAGAGCCTCTTGCGAATACGGCATTCGCTTTATTGGAAATAATTGCCGATATAGCGGGGATTATAAACATAGCGGCAATAATGGCAAGTAAAAATACGGGGCTGTCAAGTATAGTCCATTTGCCTGCGGATTCGGGTACGGGAGTGGTAAAGAGAGTTACGGACAGCGCAATACCGCCTGCAATAGAGAAGATATTATGAATAACACCGTTTATCTGGTCTATTACCTTTGTAAGTCCCCATCCGCCGCCATTTTGATTTTGCTGAATAGTGGAGAGCATTTTCTGCGTTTCGCTGTCATCCACACGAACGAAATCCATAGACAGACCCTTTTCAACAAACATATGGTCATTTGCCCACCATATTTTGCGCCTTTGAGCGTCGTTCCATCTGTCAAGAACAGAGCCTATGAGCCCTATGGATGCTGCGGAAATTAAGGTCCATAAAACTAATATACGCAGTCTTTCGGGATTTCTGTTTCCTGCAAGCTCGCCGATCAGTTGAGCGGAAAGGTATATACCGATATAAGGGGTGAGAGCGCCCCATAGGGTACGGATGATTCCCGATACCATTACAAGGGGATGCATACGGTAGAGAGTACAAAACGCCCTTTTTGTTATTTTCAGCATTTCACGGTTGGATATTTTTTTAGATTTGTTTTTACTCATTTACCGTCACCTCCCTCGGCATTTTCGCAATTATCACGGTAATAGCTGCTTTGCACCTCGTACAGCTCTGCGTACTTGCCTCCAAGGCGTATAAGCTCCTCGTGACTGCCTTTCTCGGCGATTATATTGTTATCAATCAGAAGAATCTTATCGCAGAATCGGGTAGAGGCTAATCGGTGAGATATGTACACCGCGCTTTTTCCTCTTGTCATATCGTTGTATTTACTGTAAATTTCCGATTCCGCAATTGGGTCAAGCGCCGCCGTCGGCTCATCAAGAATCAGAATGGGCGCCTCCTTATAAAGAGCGCGGGCTAAAACCAAGCGTTGGCGTTCACCGCCTGAAAGGTCCTGGGCATCCTCATACACATTTCGGTTGAGCAGGGTATCGTAGCCCAAAGGCATAGATTCTATCTTTTTTGAAAGATCCGCGTATGCAATACATTTTTTTACCTTATCCTTATCTACGTCTATCATAGACGCAGCTACGTTTTCCGCTACCGTTCCCGCAAATATGTTAATATCCTGGAACACAGCGGAGAACTCTTTGTAATATTCCCGTCTTTTAAGCTCGCGAAGGTCAACGCCGTTATAAGTTATCCGTCCCTCGGTTGGGTCATAAAAGCCGACAAGCAGCTTAATAAGAGTAGTTTTACCTGCTCCGTTTACACCTACAACTGCCAATTTTTCTCCGGAGGAGAGGGTGAAGCTTATGTTTTTAAGCACGTAGGGGTTGTCTTCCTTACCGGGGTAGCGGAAGGAAACGTTTTCAAAACGGATCACACCGGGTTTTCCTGTGTGAGGAACGTCCTCGCCCGTTTCCATAGGAAAGTCGTCGGGATACGTAAGCAGCTCGCGGATTGCGGAAATATCAAGACATTTATTGCGTAGGTCGGACATACCTCCGAGAATACCGGACACAAAGCCCGAAAATCCACCAACCATAGAGAAGTAGAGAAGGAACTCAGATGCGGACATTCCATTATCCAGAATCATAGCTATCAAGTAAATATAGGCGGCGCCGTTACGCAGGAAGGTAAATATAATATCAAGTATATTTTTCCAGATATACACCCTTGCGCCCTTGTTGTGGAAGGCGTCAAGAAGTCTGATACCCGATTTATACATATCGTCAAACCAGGGACGAATTCCAAACATTCGGATATCCTTGGCGGAAACAATGTTTGAAGACTCCTGAAGAACGCAGGAAAGACCGCGCTGAATCTCATCGCTTTCCTCCCTGTGTCTGTAGCCCCAGGCGTTAATATATTTACTGTAAAAATATCCCGGTACTGTCGTAGCGAGAATTATAATAAGCAAAATAGGTTTAATAGCGGTAAGCATTACTACGTAAATTGCAAAGTTAATGAGATTAACCATAAGCGATTGGACAGTTTGCCAAATAGCTTCCGAAGCCGCCGAATTAGAGCTTGTTGCATTTGAGGCTATTCTGCGGGCTTCTCCGAATTTCTTATCGTCAATAAACGTAGAGTAGGAAACACGGGCGCATTTATTACTGATCATACTCGATATAATGGAGCGCAGAGTTATACGGGAGTACCGTTCAAAGCCGCCGAGATAGTTCTTTAAGCCGTCAACAAGCATACCTGCGCCGATAAAAATTAAAATAGTAATAATAACCTTATGAACAGGAAACGCCTGCTCAATGGATGAAATTATCATAGGAGATAAAAACAAGCCTATAAGATTATTAAGAACGAAGAGCAGGGTAATTGTAATCATACCCACGAAGATAATCATCGGCTCGTGCTTAAGAGCCATTCGCCACATAAACCGCACGCAGGAAAGAGTACCGAATTTCGGCTTCTGCTTCGGCTCCTTTTCCTTCTTTTTATTATTCAATTTAGTCACACCTTTCGTATTGATTTGTTGATTTGACTATAACACAGTTTTTTGCTTATACGGTGATTTCGGGACGAATCGTATATTTGTGGGGACGAATTGCAAATAGAGGAAAAGATATTGAAAAAGGATGTAGAATACCGTACTCTACATCCCTTTTGTATAGTCTTTTTTATCTTACCTTAAGTGTTACAATCTCAAAGGGCTTGATATCAAGGCTGACGGAGTTGTTCTTGACCGTAAGCTTCTTGATCTCCTTTTCAGAAAGGTCGGATACGTATGCTTCCTTTACGTCGAAGCCGAATTTAACAGTTGCCTTTGTACGGGTGTTCTTGGTTTCGTACATACGTATAACTGTTTTTTCGTCATATTCTGCTTCCTTGACGGTTTCAATAATCACGTTATCCTTGTCAACCGATACAAGAGAATACTCACTCGGCAAGCTGCCATTACCCTCGGTTTTAACGGCGGTCATAGGCATATTAAGGTCATATGCGTACTTGACTACATCACAGGATGCAAGATTGCCTGCGTGTGGATAAATAGAGTAGGTAAAGGAATGCTCGCCCTGGTCGTTATATACGCCTGTGTTACCGGGGTTCCAGTCGCACTTGATAAGGGTAAGACGCATATCGCCGTTATGAATATCGTGACCGTACTTACAATCGTTAATAAGGCTGACACCGTAGCATCCCTCGGAAAGGTCGGCGTACTTATGTCCGCAAACCTCAAACTTAGCCTGATCCCAGGTGGTATTGAAATGGGTGGGACGCTCAATAGTACCGAACTGTATCTCGTAGCTTGCCTTATCTGCGTTTATATCAACGGGGAAGGATACCTTAAGAAGCTGCTTTATCTGGTGCCAATCCGCCTTTGTTTCAAAGTCGATCTTCGGCATATCGTTGTAGAACCAGATGATCTGCTCGATTACGCTATCCATATGGTGGCGCTTTACGTGAATACCGTATCTTGCGCCGTCGTTAATTTCATAAACGTCGGATACTGTGTCGATAAAATAGGTCTTATCTCGGGATGACATCTGAAGCTCCCAGGTGGGATAGCAATCGTTATAGTCCTCAAGAACAATAAAGCGGTTAGCCTTCTCACCGCTCTTTATAACCTCACGGTGATTCTTTTTATCAAAGATGCTTACTATATTGTAATCCTTGTCAAATTTAACGGTAAAGAACTTATTTGATACCGTTCTTCCGGAAATCTTGATATCTGTGTCGCTGAATTCGGGCTTAACAACCTTATATCCCTTGGCGGGAACGTCCTTAACGTATACGCTCTTGCCGTCTATCTTTACTGTGGAGGAGTTTTTAAAGGAGTGGGGGTTGAATACAACGTAGCCCTCCGTATCCACGTTTGACGCTATATAGCTGTGGGCATCGCTTCTGATTCCTTCCGTAATACTGCGAATCTCCTCATAATCCTTATCACTCTGCTCGTAAACCTCGGGAATCGATGAGCCGGGGATTATATCGTGGAACTGGTTTGTAAGAAGCAGCTCCCAGTTTCTTCTGAGGGCGTTTTTGGGGAAGGGAACACCCGCTATTTTATTCATAAGAACGCCCATAGCCTCGGCGTCAAGGGTAAGAAATTCGCTTATACGGTTATTCTTTTTGTTTTTTGCAATGGAGGTATATGTTCCTCTGTGAAATTCAAGGTAAAGCTCGCCCTGCCACTTGGGAACTATTTCGGGATGCTTTTTAATATTTTTTGATATCTTGTCAAGAAACTGTCCGGCAAACTTGATTTCCGTCTTTGCACAGCCGGGAATACCCTTGGCAGTTCTCTTAAGGCTCTCAAGCATTTCCTCGGTAGGTCCTCCGCCTCCGTCACCGAAGCCGAAGGTAAGGATGGCTTCGTTTGTGATCTCCTTCTGCTGATATCTGTTCCATGCGCCGTTGGTTTCCATAGCCGTTGCTCCGGGGCAATAGCAGGAGAAACGGTCGAAGCCGAGCCCCTTCTTTTGAGGCTGAGCGGTTATGAAATGAGAATTTATTTCAGTACCGTCAATTCCTCGCCAAATAAAGGTATCGTAGGGCATAGTGTTTGTATCGTTCCAACCGATTTTTGAGGTTACGAACCAGTCAACGCCGCTTTTACGAAGGATCTGAGGAAGCGCTGCAGAATATCCGAATACGTCGGGAAGCCAAAGCACGCGGCTGTCAACATCAAACTCGTCCTTAAAATAATTCTTGCCGTACTGAACCTGTCGTACAAGGCTTTCTCCAGATGAGAGGTTGCAATCTGCTTCAACCCACATAGCGCCCTCTACCTCCCATCTTCCCGCCTTGACCATTTCCTTGATCTCAGCGTAAAGCTCGGGACAGTCCTCCCTGAGCATCTTGTAAAGCGCCGCCTGGGATGACATGAATTTATATTCAGGATAGCGCTTCATAAGATTAATAACGGTAGAGAAGGAGCGCTGTACTTTTTCACGGGTCTGCTCAAGACTCCAGAGCCATGCCACGTCAATATGGGTGTGACCTATGGAAATTACGTTTACGCCGTTATCCTTGCAAAGTCCGCCGTAAAATTCATCTTCAAGATATTTATCAGCCTCTTTAACAGATTTGTAAAATTCTTCGGAGGGGACCTTCAAAAGATTGAGCCTTGTAAATGCGGAGTTGAGTCTTGTTACTATTTCATGATATTCCTTTGAATTTTCATCGGCATACTCAAGCACCTGAGATGGAATAAGAGCATCGTAGTAAAGCTTCGTAACCTCGGTATGCTCAACCATTATATCCGCATAGAAGCGAACACGGATCTTATAGTGCATGCCCGCATACGCGTAAATTAGTAAATTGTAGGATTTTTTACCGCTTAAGCGTACAGTTGTGTGATTCGTGTCAAGACCCTGAGTTATTTTGCCGTCTACGTAAACTATAAACTGCGGATTTACGGCATCCCAATCGGTTTCATCGGTACGAATACGGAGAATAAATTCATTTTCTCCTATTTCGTCGGGAGCGTTTACGGTAAATGAGAACCAAGCATGCTCATCCATTTTGTCGCTCCATACAGTTCCCTGCTCATAGGGAACAAATGAATCGGTTGAGGGAAGAGGATTCGTTCCCTTATATCCGCAGGGAGAGTATAAAACGTCCTTAACGGGAGAAACGAGAGAGAGTCTTTCTCCATCCAGTACTTTAAGTACGGTATGTATTTTTCTTAAGGATTCCGATAGTGGCTTCATAAGCAACCTCCAAAATTAATTCTTATTTTTAATTGTATCATAGTAAAAAAATAAAGTCAATACAATTTTGGTTTGATTCGGGATAAAAGAGAATGTATAAAATGCAAGTAAACTTGTGAATATATTCATTGGAAATGTATATTCGGTTTACTTGCAAATCTGAATACCAAATGGTTTTCAGCTTAAATAAATTAAAAAATCGTAAATTGGTATTGACTTACGAAAAACGATGTGATATGATTTAATGTATAATTATTTGATGCGCCAAAGGGCGTGCAGGAGAGAAATTATGGACATTAGAATAGTTAAAACCACATCACCTAAAAACATGATACCTGAAAACGAGCTTGGATTTGGCAAGTATTTTTCCGACCATATGTTCGTTATGGATTACGATACAGACAAGGGTTGGCACGATGCGAGAATTGTGCCCTTTGGCAACATTTCGCTTCATCCCGCTTCAACGGTTCTTCACTACGGCGCTGAAATATTTGAGGGCCTTAAGGCGTACCGCAGAGAGGATGGCGGAATACAGCTTTTCAGACCTATGGAAAACATCAGAAGAATGAATAATTCCGCAGAGAGAATGTGCTTACCCGTGATAGATGAAAACGATGCTCTTGAAATCCTTACAAAGTTTGTAGAGCTTGAGAAGGATTGGGTTCCTTACTCCTTTGGCACATCCTTCTACCTTCGTCCGTTTATGTTCGGAAATGATGAGCATCTCGGTGTACACGCTGTAAGCCGCGCTACGTTTATGCTTATCGGTTCACCCAGCGGAAGCTATTACAAAGAGGGTATCAACCCCGTTAAAATCATGATCGAGTCAGAGGATGTTCGTACTGTAAGAGGCGGAACAGGCTACGCAAAGTGCGGCGGTAACTATGCCGCATCCACAAGAGCGGGAGAAAGAGCAAATAAAAAGGGCTATTCACAGGTTTTGTGGCTTGACGGCGTTGAAAGAAAGTATATTGAAGAGGTTGGAGCTATGAACGTAATGTTCAAGATAGACGGTGAGATCGTTACTCCCGAGCTTACAGGCTCTATTCTTCCCGGTATTACAAGAAAATCCTGCATTGAGGTGCTTAAGAGCCTTGGATATAAGGTTAGTGAAAGACTTCTTTCCGTAGATGAGCTTATGGCGGCTGTTAAGGACGGTAAGCTGGAGGAAGCATGGGGCTGCGGAACAGCTGCGGTAGTATCCCCCATAGGCAGACTTATGTACGAAGACGTTGAGTACGTTATTAACGGTGAAAAAATCGGAGAAACAACACAAAAGCTCTACGATATTCTTACAGGTATTCAGTGGGGTAAGAAGGAAGATACCTACGGTTGGATCTACAAGATCAACTGATAAACTATATATTATTGATTAAATACACGCCTGCATATGTATATATTATACAAATGCAGGCGTGATTTACGTTCGATTTTTGGTATAAACGTCAAAATCGGTTTTTGACAAAAAAATTGTATTGACAAAGAGAAAAAAATGTTTTAAAATAACACATATATTATAAAACGATGACGGGAATAAAACTTATGTATTCGGCACAGAGAAGCGGCGGTCGGTGTGAGCCGCGCGATAAGTAAGCATAACTCCTCCCTGAGTTTTCAACCGAATTCACAGTAGGCTTGAACGGGTTCTCCCGATATAGAGAAGCGTCGCTTAACGGCGAAGCTTAAGAGGACGTCACAGACGTCAAGCAGAGTGGTACCGCGGAGAATACTTCGTCTCTTTTATGCATGGAGAAGTTGCGTAAAAGAGACTTTTTTAGTTTCGGCGGTGACGCTCATTATTAAACTGCGAAAGGATACAGACATGAAGGGTACAGAAAAGTACATAAAACAGTATTTTACTCCCACAGGAGTTACTATGGATTGGATGAAAAAGGATTTCATCGATAAGGCACCGATTTGGTGCAGTGTTGACTTGAGAGACGGCAACCAGTCCCTTATAATCCCTATGAGCCTTGAAGAGAAGCTTGAATTTTTTAAGCTTCTTTGTAAAATAGGCTTCAAAGAAATAGAGGTAGGCTTTCCCGCCGCATCCGAAACGGAATATGAGTTCTGTCGTGCTCTTATTGAGCAGGATCTTATTCCCGACGATGTAACGATACAGGTGCTTACGCAGTCAAGAGAGCATATCATAGCAAAGACCTTTGAGGCGATTGACGGTGCAAAGCATGCAGTGGTTCACCTTTATAACTCCACCTCCGTTGCTCAGAGAGAGCAGGTGTTCAAAAAGAGCAAGGAAGAAATTATAGAAATTGCCAAATTCGGTGCTAAGCTTTGTAACGAGTATAAGAAAAAGGCAAGAGGAAAAATCACGTTTGAGTACTCTCCCGAAAGCTTTACGGGTACTGAGCCTGAATTTGCAAAGGAAATATGTAACGAGGTAATTTCCATTTGGAAGCCTACTCCGGACGACAAGGTGATTATTAATCTTCCCGTTACCGTTTCCCACTCAATGCCCCACGTCTATGCGGCGCAGGTTGAGTATATGGATAAGAATCTTAAGGATAGGGAAAACGTAATCATTTCTCTCCATCCACATAATGACAGAGGATGCGCGGTTGCAGACAGCGAAATGGGACTTTTGGCAGGCGGTGACCGAATTGAGGGTACGCTTTTCGGAAACGGAGAAAGAACGGGTAATGTTGACATTATTACCCTTGCTCTTAATATGTTTTCACAGGGCGTAGATCCCGAGCTTGATTTTACCGATCTTCCCGAAATCACAAAGATATATGAGAAGGTTACGAGAATGCACGTTTACGAAAGACAGCCTTATAGCGGTCAGCTCGTATTTGCGGCGTTCAGCGGCTCCCATCAGGATGCTATTGCCAAGGGAATGAAGTGCAGAGAGGGTAAGGATTGCGTATGGACAGTACCGTATCTTCCTATCGACCCCGGTGATGTTGGCAGAGTATACGAGGCAGACGTTATACGTATCAACTCTCAGTCAGGTAAGGGCGGTATCGGTTATATCATGGAAACACAGTTCAAGCTTAATCTTCCCGCAAAGATGAGAGAGGCTTTCGGTTATCATGTAAAGAGCATTTCCGACCACGCTCACAAGGAGCTTCAGCCTAAGGAGGTTTATGAGATCTTTATAACCGATTTCGTCAACCTTACCGATAAGCTTGACGTTATCAAGGCTGTCTATACAGATCTTAACGACGGCGGTATTAAGGGTAATGTGACCGTCAAGTATAACGGAAAATATGAGGATACGGTTTCCTTTGGTAACGGACGTCTTGACTGTGTAAGCTCAGCTATCCGTGAAATCACAGGACTTGATTACAGCCTTGAAACGTACGTTCAGCACGCTCTTGAGGAAAAGACAACGTCAAAGGCGGCTTCCTACGTAAGCATCAAGCTTAACGGAAAAACTTATTGGGGTACAGGTATCGACAGCGATATTATCGTATCCTCTGTAAAAGCACTTGTAAGTGCGGTAAACAGACTTTTATACGACACTCAAAATTAAGGAGAGCCATATGAAATTAACAGGCGCAGAAATCATTATAAGAACCCTTATAGAACAGGGTACTACCGACGTTTTCGGTTATCCGGGCGGACAGGTAATCAGTATTTACGATGCTCTTTATAAATATCAGGACGAAATTAACCATGTTCTGACCGCTCACGAGCAGGGCGCATCCCATGCGGCAGACGGATATTCAAGAGCTACCGGTAAGGTTGGCGTATGTATCGCAACCTCCGGTCCCGGCGCAACAAATCTTGTAACAGGTATTGCTACGGCAATGCTTGACTCCATTCCCATGGTAGCTATTACAGGTAACGTTCCATGCAGCCTTATCGGTAAGGATTCATTTCAGGAGATCGATATTACAGGCGTAACCCTTCCAATAACAAAGCACAATTATTTCGTAAACAGAATAGAGGATCTTGCCGACTCCATCAGAGAGGCGTTTCAGATAGCAAAATCAGGACGTCCCGGTCCTGTCCTTGTAGATATTCCAAAGGACGTACAGGTAGCTACGTATGATTACGAGCCTCAGCCTGTTGTTGAGAAGGTTCCCCTTCCTAAGGCTAAGGACGTTCAGATAGAAGAGGCGATCAAGCTTGTAAACGAAGCAAAGCGCCCATACATCTACATAGGCGGAGGTGCTGCAGGTCTCGGACTTGGTGACGAGGTAGTGGCTCTCGCAAAGAAAATAGATGCTTGCATCGGTTGCTCATTTATGGGACTTTCCGCAATTCCCGACGGATGTGAAAGATTTCTCGGTATGCAGGGTATGCACGGACATTATGCATCCTCTATGGCGCAGAACGAGGCAGACCTTATCATAGGTGTTGGCGTTAGATTCAGTGACAGAGCGACAGGTAACGTAAAAAAGTTTGCAAAGAACAGTAAAATAATACAGCTTGACCCCGATTTTGCAGAAATCAACAAGAACGTCAAGGTTGACTGCGGTATTGTTGCAGACGTTGAGGATTCGTTTAAGCGCATTGCAGCAGGCTGTGATGAAAAGTCTAATCCCGAATGGCTTGCAAGAGTAGAGGAGCTCAAGGCTGACGAGGTTCGCTTCGAGGCTGAAATAGACAAGAATACAAAGAAGGCGTTGACACCGAAAAAGATATTCGATATCATAAACGAGTGTAAGCTTCCCGCAACCATCACGGTTACGGACGTTGGTCAGCATCAGATGTGGGCTGCTCAGTATTCAACCTTTGACAGACCCAGAAGATTTGTATCAAGCGGCGGTCTCGGCACAATGGGCTTCGGTCTTGGCGCTGCTATCGGATCATACGTTGCAACAAAGGATCCCACAGTGCTTATTACGGGTGACGGCTCCTTCGGTATGAACTTAAATGAGCTTGCTACTGCAGTTAAGTATAACTTACCGGTAGTAATCGTTCTTGTAAATAACGGAGTACTCGGTATGGTTCGTCAGTGGCAGTCTCTCTTCTTTGGAAAAAGATATTCGAATACTGTTCTTGACAGACAGACGGATTTCGTTAAATTAGCTGAGGCATTCGGCGCATCCGCATTCCGTGCAACCACTCAAAAGGAATTCAAAAATGCTTTTGAAAAGGCGGTTAAGCTTGGAGGTCCCGTTCTTATTGATACGGTTATCGACAAGGATGAAATGGTTCTTCCCATGCTTCCTCCCGGTGGCTCAATTGATGAAATCATCACCAACGTTGAAAAGTAAGGAGGACAGTATGAATAAATTTGTAATTGCAGTTTACGTAGATAACAGATTCGGTGTTCTTACAAGAGTAACCAGTATGTTTACACGTCGAGGCTTCAACATCGACGCCCTTACGGTTGGTGAAACCGAGTGTTCCGAATATTCAAGAATCACAATTTGCCTAAGCGGTGACGGCTATGCAAGAGAGCAGCTGATAAATCAGCTCCGCAAGCTTCACAATGTTAAAAAGGTTGACGTGCTTGAGGACGACTGTATCAAGAGAGAGCTTATGCTCATAAAGGTAAAATACACCAAGGATACAAGATCCGATATCATTACAGCAGCCGACGTTTACAGAGCTAAGGTTATCGATTACACACCTGAGGAGATGTGTATCGAGGTTACAGGCGACCCATCTAAGGTAGACGCATTTATCAGACTTATGATTCCTTTCGGTATTATTGAAATGTGCCGTACAGGTATCGTAGCTCTTGAAAGAGGCGACACAAACCTTTTGGATAAATAAAATATTTTTGAAAATTTATATTTAAGGAGAAATAAAACAATGGCAAACATTTACTATCAGCAGGATTGCGATCTTAACAAGCTTAACGGCAAAACAGTAGCGATAATCGGTTACGGCTCTCAGGGTCATGCACACGCCCTCAACCTTAAGGATTCAGGCGTTAACGTAATCGTAGGTCTTTATACAGGAAGCAAGAGCTGGGCAAAGGCTGAGCGTGCAGGTCTTAAGGTTATGACTGCAGCTGACGCAGCTAAGGCAGCGGATATCATTATGATCCTTATCAATGATGAAAAGCAGGCAAAGCTCTACAAGGAGAGCATTGAGCCCAACCTTACAGAGGGTAAGACACTTGCATTCGCTCACGGCTTCAATATCCACTTCGGATGCATCAAGCCCCCCAAGAACGTAAATGTAATCATGGTAGCTCCCAAGGGCCCCGGTCACACAGTACGTAGTGAGTATCAGGTTGGTAAGGGCGTTCCTTGCCTTATCGCAGTACATCAGGATGCAACAGGCGACGCTCTCGAGCTCGGTCTTGCATACGCCCTCGGCATCGGCGGCGCAAGAGCAGGCGTTCTTGAAACAACCTTCAGAACAGAAACAGAAACAGACCTTTTCGGTGAGCAGGCAGTTCTTTGCGGCGGCGTTTGCGCTCTTATGCAGGCAGGCTTTGAAACTCTCGTTGAGGCAGGCTACGACCCCAGAAACGCATACTTTGAGTGTATCCATGAGATGAAGCTCATCGTTGACCTTATCTACCAGAGCGGCTTTGAGGGTATGAGATACTCTATTTCCAACACAGCTGAATACGGCGACTACATCACAGGTCCCAAAATCATTACAGAGGACACTAAGAAGGCAATGAAGAAGGTCCTTTCCGACATTCAGGACGGTACCTTTGCTAAGGACTTCCTTCTCGATATGTCCGACGCAGGCTCACAGGTTCACTTCAACGCAATGAGAAAGATTGCTGCTGAGCATCCCTCTGAGGTTGTAGGTAAGGAAATCAGAGAGCTTTACAGCTGGGCTGACGAAGAAAAGTTCATCAACAACTGATTTAACCTATAAATTTTCTTGTAGCGTATTTCCTCTGCAGACTTTTGTCGGCAGAGGAAAAAGCGTTTAATCACCAATTTAAGGAAAAGAAGGCGAAATTTATGATTAAAGAAAAAATAGTAAACGGAGCTCATAACGCCCCTCATCGCTCACTCTATAAGGCTCTCGGTCTTACAAGAGAGGAGCTTGACCGTCCTCTTATCGGTATTGTAAGCTCATATAACGAGATAGTTCCCGGTCATATGAATCTTGATAAGATCACAGAGGCTGTAAAGCTTGGCGTAGCTATGGCAGGCGGAACGCCCATTATGTTCCCGGCTATCGCTGTATGTGACGGTATCGCTATGGGACACGTGGGTATGAAATATTCCCTTGTTACACGTGATCTTATTGCCGATTCAACGGAGGCTATGGTAATGGCTCACGGCTTTGACGGACTCGTTATGATCCCTAACTGTGATAAAAACGTTCCCGGACTTTTGATGGCTTCGGCCAGACTTAATATACCCACAGTATTCGTAAGCGGAGGACCTATGCTTGCGGGTAGAGTTGACGGTAAGAAGAGAAGTCTTTCCGCTATGTTTGAGGCTGTAGGCTCGTATAAAGCGGGATCAATTGACGAAAATAAGCTTTGCGAATATGAAAACAAGGCATGTCCTACCTGTGGCTCCTGCTCAGGAATGTATACGGCAAACTCTATGAACTGCTTGACAGAGGTCCTCGGCATGGGACTCCGCGGCAACGGTACTATTCCTGCGGTATATTCTGCCAGAATAGAGCTTGCAAAGCATGCGGGAATGCAGGTTATGGAGCTTGTAAGAAAGAATATCCGTCCCAAGGATATTATGACCAAGGCAGCTATCAGAAACGCTATAACAGCCGACATGGCTCTTGGCTGCTCTACAAACAGTATGCTTCATTTACCCGCAATTGCAAATGAATGCGGTGTTGAATTTGATCTTGATGATGTAAACAGAATAAGTGAGGTAACTCCCAATCTCTGTCACCTTGCGCCTGCAGGCCCTACCTATATGGAGGATCTTAATGAGGCAGGAGGCGTATATGCGGTCCTTAAGGAGCTTGAAAAGATCGGACTTCTCGATACGTCCGTTATGACGTGTACAGGTAAGACTATGGCGGAGAATATAGCAGATGCGTTCAACAGAGATAAGGAAACCATAAGAACTGTTGAAAATCCTTACAGTAAAACAGGCGGCATTGCTGTGCTTAAGGGCAATCTTGCTCCCGACGGATGCGTAGTAAAGAGAAGCGCAGTAGCTCCCGAAATGCTCGTTCACGAAGGACCTGCAAAGGTTTATGAAAGTGAGGAAGAGGCTATTGCCGCAATTTATGCAGGTAAGATAGTAAAGGGCGACGTTGTTGTGATCAGATATGAGGGACCGGCAGGCGGACCCGGTATGAGAGAAATGCTTTCTCCCACATCGGCTATTGCAGGCATGGGACTTGATAAGGATGTTGCTCTTATTACAGACGGACGCTTCTCAGGCGCTACAAGAGGTGCGTCCATAGGACACGTATCTCCCGAGGCTGTAAGCGGCGGTATCATCGCTTACGTTAAGGACGGAGACATTATATCCATCAATATTCCCGAATATAAAATTGAGCTTAAGGTTTCCGATGAGGAAATTGAAAAGCGTAAAAAGGAAATGCCCATAAAGACTAAGGATAATATCAGCGGTTACCTTAAGCGTTATGTAAAAATGGTAAGCTCAGCTGACAAGGGCGCAATCATAAACAGATAAATTGAGAGGATAAAAATATGTCAATGACAATGACACAAAAGATTCTTGCGGCGCACGCAGGACTTGACAAGGTAGAGGCAGGACAGCTTATTCTTGTTTCCGTTGACAGAGTTCTCGGTAATGATATTACCTCTCCCGTAGCTATAAGAGAATATGAAAAGATAGGCGTTAAGGGAGTTTATGACCGTGAAAAGGTAACTATGGTAATGGATCATTTTGCGCCCAATAAGGATATCAAGGCGGCAGTTCAGTGTAAGATGTGCCGTGATTTCTGCGAAAAGGAACAGATTACAAACTTCTATGATGTTGGAAGAATGGGTATTGAGCATGCGCTTCTTCCGGAAAAGGGACTTGTCGTTCCAGGTGACGTAGTTATCGGAGCGGATTCACACACCTGTACTTACGGAGCTATCGGTGCGTTTTCCACAGGAGTAGGCTCGACCGATATGGCTTGCGGAATGGCAACAGGTAAGGCTTGGTTCAAGGTTCCTTCAGCCATTAAATTTATTCTTAAGGGTAAGCTTAACAAATACGTATCCGGTAAGGACGTTATACTTCATATAATCGGCAAGATAGGTGTTGACGGCGCTCTTTATAAATCCATGGAGTTTACAGGAGAGGGCGTAAAGGAATTGACTGTTTTTGACCGTCTTACAATTTCCAATATGGCAATTGAGGCAGGTGCTAAGAACGGTATTTTTGAGGTTGACGATCAGACTGAGGCTTATGTAAAGGAAAGAAGCGATAGAGAATACAAGGTTTACAAGGCGGACGAGGATGCGGTATACGATGAGGTTTATGAAATAGACCTTTCCAAAATTAAATCAACGGTATCCTTCCCGCATCTTCCCGAAAACACACGCACCTTTGACGAAATAGGTGATATAAAGATAGATCAGGTGGTTATCGGCTCATGTACAAACGGCCACTATAAGGATCTTGCCGAGGCTGCCGAGATCATTAAGGGTAAAAAGGTAGCAAAGAACGTACGTGCTATTATCATCCCCGCTACACAGGATATCTATCTCAAGGCTATGGAAAACGGACTTCTCAAGATATTTGTTGAAGCGGGCTGCGTTGTTTCCACACCTACCTGTGGACCCTGTCTTGGCGGATATATGGGTATTCTTGCGGCAGGTGAACGTGCAGTTGCCACAACCAACAGAAACTTTGTCGGAAGAATGGGTGACGTTACGTCCGAAGTGTATCTTGCAAGCCCCGCAGTGGCTGCTGCAAGCGCTATTGCAGGTAAAATAGCAGACCCTATGGAAATTATGAAGGAGGGCAAGTAAGATGGTATTTAACGGAAAAGCAATTAAGTACGGAGATAACGTTGATACTGACGTAATTATCCCCGCAAGATATCTTAACACCATTGATAAAAAGGAGCTTGCTTCTCACTGTATGGAGGATATCGATAAGGATTTTGTAAAGAAGGTTAATGCCGGCGATATTATGATAGCGGGTAATAACTTCGGCTGCGGTTCATCAAGAGAGCACGCACCCATTGCTATTAAGGAAAGCGGTATTTCCTTGGTAATAGCAAAGAGCTTTGCAAGAATTTTTTACCGTAACTCCATTAATATCGGTCTTGCCATAGTTGAATGTCCCGAGGCTGCCGAAGGTATTTCCGAGGGTGATACGGTTGAGGCTGATCTTGATAACGGTGTTATCTATAACAGAACAACGGGTAAGTCCTTTGAAACAAAGCCCTTTCCCGAATTTATTCAGAAGATTATCGCAAACGGCGGACTTGTTGAATCCATTCGCCGCGGAGATATAAAATAAGAGGCTTATATGAATTACAATATTGCACTTTTAAAGGGTGACGGTATCGGTCCCGAAATAGTTGACAGCGCTGTAAGAGTGCTTAACGCTATCGGTGAAAAGTTCGGACACACCTTTAATTTCACACCTTACGATATAGGCGGTATCTCCATTGACAATAACGGTGTACCCCTCACTCAGGAAACGATTGACGGATGTCTTAAGGCTGATAGCGTATTGCTTGGAGCGGTAGGCGGTCCTAAGTGGGATACGCTTCCGGGTAATATGCGTCCCGAAAAGGCGCTTCTCGGTATCCGCGCAGCTATGAATCTTTTTACAAATTTAAGACCTGCAAAGCTTTATCCGGCGCTTAAGAGCGAGTGTCCCTTGAGAGAGGATATCGTTGCCCGCGGCTTTGATATTATGATAGTACGTGAGCTTACAGGCGGTATTTACTTTGGCGAAAGAGGAATGAGACAGGGTAAGTACGGTGAGGAAGCTTATGATACTGAATGCTACAGCCGTATGGAAATAGAAAGAATAGCAAGAGTAGCCTTTGAAACAGCAAGAAAGCGTAATAAAAAGCTTGTAAGCATTGATAAGGCAAACGTTCTTGATACATCCAGACTTTGGAGAAAGATAGTACATGAGATAGCGGCTGAATATCCGGACGTTGAATGTACGGATATGCTTGTTGATAATGCAGCTATGCAGCTTGTAAGAAATCCCGCTCAGTTTGACGTTATCGTAACCTCAAATATGTTCGGTGATATTCTTTCCGATGAGGCATCACAGATTACAGGCTCAATAGGTATGCTTCCCTCAGCTTCCCTCAATGAAACTACAAAGGGTCTTTATGAGCCCATTCACGGCTCAGCCCCCGACATTGCGGGACAGAACAAGGCTAATCCCATAGCAACAATTCTCTCTGCGGGAATGATGCTTCTTTACTCCTTCGGACTTTCAGATGAGTATAACAATATAGTTATGGCAGTTGATAAGGTTCTTGAGGCGGGCTACAGAACAGCAGACCTTTCTCACGGTGCTCCTTATCTTTCTACGACAGAAATCACAGACAAGATCATAGAGAACATTTAAGTTAAGGATTATATGGAAAAAAGCAGATTTAAGAAATTATATTTGCGTCTTATGGCTATAAGCGTTTTTCGCGGTGTACTTAAAAAGCCGTTGCTTACACACCTTATGGAGTATGCGAACAGTATAGAAACCGACGAAAAGATAAAGGCGTATTCTCATATGGTTGCGGAAATATACGAAAGCGGATCATCCCTTGACAACTATGTCAGAAGAGCTGTTTTTGAGGATGAAAACGTTTATGTAAAGCTCCGTGCAAAAAGAATAACAGTAGATGAAAAGCTGGAAAGGGCAGTAGAAGCTGAGCTTGAGACACTTTCTATGATTACCGCGCTTTCATCAAAGGATTTTACAGCCGATATAGGTGTTGATTTTCCCTTGCCTGAATTTAATTCGAGAGCTATTGATTTAAGAGAGCTTTATAATGCGAGAATAGAAAACATAGATAAATACGGTTACGGAATCTTTTCTTCCTCTCCAATGTTCCGCTTAAGCGATTCTATGGAAATAGAGCCTATTGTAAGTGCGGATAAAATATCTATGGAAAAGTTTATAGGCTACAAGGCGGAAAGACAGAAAATTATCGATAATACAGAGGCATTTATACAGGGTCGCCCTGCCGCTAATGCGTTGCTTTGCGGAGATGCGGGTACCGGCAAATCCTCTACGGTAAAGGCAATAGCAAACGAATTCTTTAACAGAGGCATAAGACTTATTGAGCTGAGAAAAAATCAGCTTTCCTGTTTACCTTACGTTATGGGTAAGATAAGCGATAATCCCCTTAAGTTTATCATCTTCATAGATGATTTATCCTTTAACCAGAACGACGACAATTTCAGTATGCTTAAGGCGGCGCTTGAGGGCTCAGCCTCTGCAAAATCCGATAATGCCGTTATTTATGCTACGAGCAACAGACGTCATATAATCAAAGAGAGCTTTCAGGACAGAGAGGGAAGCGATATACACAGAAATGATACAATACAGGAAACTCTCTCACTTTCCGAACGCTTTGGCCTTACAGTACTGTTTTCCAAGCCCGACAAGAAGCTATATCTTGAAATTGTACACGAGCTTGCCGAAAGAGGAAATATCAAGTATGACATGGAAAAGCTTGATATTGAAGCAGAGGCATTTGCGCTTCGAAGAGGATATAGAAGCGCAAGATGCGCAGAGCAGTTTATTAACAGTCTTTTGTAATTTATCTCAAAGAGAGGAAATAGAATATTATGCTTACACTTGACAGTGTTTACCGTGCAAGTTACGTATTAAAAAACGTTATAAGAAAAACAGATATTATTTACGCTCCTAAGCTTAAGGCGGGTGCGCAGTTGTATCTTAAAACAGAAAATTTACAGATAACGGGCTCTTTTAAAGTAAGAGGCTCCTACTATAAGATGTCCACGCTTACAGAGGAAGAAAAATCAAGGGGCGTTATCGCTTGCTCTGCGGGCAATCACGCTCAGGGCGTTGCTCTCTCAGCTCAGAAAAACGGCATTAAGGCAGTAATCTGCTTACCTGACGGTGCTCCCATATCAAAGGTAGAGGCGACAAAGAGCTACGGTGCCGAAGTGTGCCTTGTTGAGGGCGTTTACGATGACGCATACAAAAAGGCGCTTGAGCTTCGCGATGAAAAGGGATATACCTTTATTCATCCATTTAACGATGAGGACGTAATCGCAGGACAGGGTACAATTGCCCTTGAGGTTGCAGAGCAGATTCCCGACCTTGATGCAATAATCGTACCTATCGGTGGTGGCGGACTTATTTCGGGTGTTGCATACACAATGAAAATGCTCAATCCCAAGATCAAGGTTTACGGCGTACAGGCAGCAGGCGCTCCCTCAATGCTTAATTCCGTTCGCGATTCTCAGATAGAAGAGCTTTCCTCAGTATCAACAATTGCTGACGGTATTGCGGTAAAGAAGCCGGGAGACTTAACCTATGAGTTTTGCAAGAAGTATGTTGACGAAATCGTAACGGTTACAGATGATGAGATTTCCGCTGCAATCCTTGCTCTTATGGAGCAGCACAAGCTTGTTACCGAGGGCGCAGGCGCAGTTGCTGTTGCCGCCGCTATGTTCGGTAAGGTTGATATTGAAAATAAAAAGACGGTTTGCGTTCTTTCCGGCGGTAACATTGACGTTACCATCCTTTCAAGAGTAATCAAGAGAGGCTTGCTTATGTCAGGCAGAACAGCTCAGCTTATGATAGAGCTTGCCGATAAGCCCGGTCAGCTTAAGAACGTATCCCGTATTATCGCCGACCTTGGCGGTAACGTAATTTCTGTTCACCACGAAAGAGCAAATGAGGGCTCCGACGTAAACGGATGTTACCTGAGAATTATTCTTGAAACAAGAAACTTTGAGCACATTGCGCAGATTAAAAAGGCGCTTTGTGACTTTGGCTTTAAGCTTATATAAGGAGTTAAAAAATGAAAAAGATTGCAACTGACAAGGCACCCGCAGCAATAGGCCCCTATTCACAGGCTGTTGTAAGCGGCGGATTTGTGTTTACCTCCGGACAGATAGCTATTGTTCCCACCACGGGAAATGTTGAGGCTTCCGATATAGTGGGACAGACAGAGCAGGTTATGAAGAATCTTGGTGAGGTTCTTTCAGCAGCAGGCTCATCCTATGATAAAGCGGTAAAGACTACCTGCTTTCTTGCGGACATAAAGGATTTTGCCGCGTTTAATGAAGTATACGGAAAATATTTTTCCTCAAAGCCCGCCCGTAGCTGCGTAGCAGTAAAGGACCTTCCCAAGGGAGTTCTTTGTGAGGTTGAGGTAATAGCCGAGCTTTGATTTTAATGCCATCCGCCCTTTTACGGGCGGATTCGGCTTTAATTTGTATTATATGTAATAAAATATAAAAAAGCTCTTGACAAGCTTACGCAATAATGCTATAATTTAGCATATTAAAGTGCTAAAGTGCTAAAGCGAGGTAAATTATGAACAGAATGAACAGCAAGGATATTGATAGGCTTTTTGAAGCTATTCTTACCCTTGAAACAATTGAAGAATGCTATAAATTCTTTGAGGATATCTGTACCGTAAAGGAAATACAGGATATTGCTCAAAGATTAAAAGCGGCATCAATGCTTGTAAACGGTGAAAACTATACGGTCGTAAGCCGAGAAACGGGTATGAGCACCGCAACCATAAGCCGTGTTAATAAATGTCTCGGATATGGTGACGGTGGGTATAAATTAGTTCTTGACAGACTTGATAAGAAGGACGAGAAATGATAGATAATATGCTTTTTAAAAGTGAAGAGAAAGCGATATTTGCATTAAGAGCTCTTTATAACAGCTATGGGTATTTACCCTTTAAAATGAGTAAATTCGAGGAGTATGACATTTACGTACGCAATAAGGATTTTCTTGTTAGCGACAGCGTGATAACCTTTAACGATACAAACGGTAAGCTGCTTGCGTTAAAGCCCGACGTTACCCTCTCTATTATAAAAAACACAACGGATGAAGAAGGCTGTAAGCAGAAGGTTTATTATAACGAAAATGTTTACAGAGTTTCGCAGAGAACACATCAGTTCAAGGAAATCATGCAGGCAGGACTTGAATGTATAGGAGACATAGATTCCTATGATATATTCGAGGCAGTATATCTCGCAGCTAAAAGCCTTGATACGGTTTCTCCCGATTTCGTTCTTGACATTTCCCATATGGGAATCGTGTCTGCAATTCTTGACGAGGCTTCTGACAGTCAGGATTTCAAAAAAAATGCAGTAAGACTTATTTCTGAAAGAAATCTTCATGAGACAGAGGCTCTTTGCAGAGCTTATGAAATAGAGGATTCTTATAAAGAAAAGGTTTGCGCCCTTGTAAATATGTACGGAGCGGCTGACAAGGTGATATCAGCTCTTGATAATATTTGCACAGGGGAAAGAGCGGCTAAGGAGCTTTCCGATCTTAAGTCCCTTTGCGCTCTTATTAACAAAACAGAGTATAAAAATAATATAAGAATAGACTTTTCCGTCCTTAACGATATGAGCTATTATAACGGAATTGTATTTAGCGGCTTCATAAACGGTATAAGCGATAGCGTTTTGTCAGGCGGTAGATACGATAAGCTTATTGAGAGAATGGGAAGAAAGAGCGGGGCTATCGGCTTTGCTCTCTACCTTGATCTTTTAGAGGAGCTTGATACCGAAAAGAAGCTTTATGACGTTGACGTTCTTGTCGTGTACAACGATATGACAGATGCTTCTCTTGTTATGGATACGGTAAAGGAGCTTACCGATAAGGGACTTCTTGTAAGCGCTCAGAAGGCCGTTCCTCAAAGATTGAGATATAAAGAAATAAAATGGCTTTGCAAGGAGGGTGTGTAATATGATCAATGTAGCTCTCCCCAAGGGAAGACTTGGCGAAAAGGTTTACGCTATGTTTGAAAAAGCAGGATATGAGTGTCCAGCTATAAAAGAAAACACCAGAAAGCTTATATTTGAAAACGAGGAAAAGGGCATTCGCTTCTTTTGGGTAAAGCCCTCTGACGTTTCCATATACGTTGAAAGAGGAGCTGCCGATATAGGCGTTGCGGGAAAGGATATTCTCCTTGAATATTCCCCCGACGTTTACGAGCTTCTTGACCTTAATATGGGTAAATGCCGTATGGCAGTGGCAGGAAAAAACGGATTTTACGATGACGGTGTAAAAACTCTCAAGGTGGCAACCAAGTTTGTTAACATAGCAAAGAGATTCTATGCGTCAAAATGTCGTGACATAGATATTATAAAGCTTAACGGCTCAATCGAGCTTGCTCCTATTCTCGGGCTCTCGGACGTTATAGTAGATATCGTTGAAACGGGAACGACACTTAAGGAAAATAATCTTTCCGTTGTGGAAACAATAGTTCCCATCAGTGCAAGACTCATTTCCAATAAGTCAAGCTTTAAATTTAAAACAGAAGAAATTGAAAATATAGTTAAATGTATGAAGGCTCAGGTAAAGACCGATGATTAAGATTTACAAGTACGGCGAGGTATCAAACGACGAGATATTCTTCCGTGGAAATATCGCATCAAATGTAGAGGGCGTTGTTTCCGAAATTATCGCTAACGTAATTAATAATAAGGATAAGGCTCTTTTTGAGTATTGCGAAAAATTCGACAAAGCAGAGCTTTCATCCCTTGAGGTAACACCCGAGGAAATAGACGAGGCATTTGCTTCTGTTGATAAGGAGTTCGTTTCTATTATTGAAGAAGCGGCAGAGAATATCCGTAATTTTCATAAGCGTCAGGTAAGAAACAGCTTTGTAATAAGCGAAAACGACGGCGTTGTAACAGGTCAGAAGGTAATGCCTATTGAAAAGGTAGGACTTTATGTTCCGGGCGGTACGGCAGCTTATCCGTCTACTGTTCTTATGGATTCGATTCCCGCCAAGATAGCAGGATGCAGCGAAATCGTAATGGTTACTCCCCCCACAAGAGAAGGCAAGGTGAATCCCGTTATTCTTGCTGCTGCAAAAATTGCGGGAGTTGACAGAATATTTAAGGTTGGAGGAGCGCAGGCAATTGCCGCTCTTGCATACGGTACGGAAAGCATTCCTAAGGTCGATAAAATCGTAGGCCCCGGTAATGCATACGTAGCGGAAGCGAAGAAGCAGGTGTTTGGCAAGGTAAATATCGATATGATAGCAGGCCCCTCCGAGATACTTGTTGTTGCTGATTCAACCTGTAATCCCGCTTATGTGGCGGCAGATTTGCTCTCACAGGCAGAGCATGACAGAATGGCAAGCGCAGTACTCGTTACAGACAGCTATGATTTTGCGCAGGCTGTAAGCTGTGAGCTCGAGAAACAGATTCCCTGCCTTCCCAGAGCGGAAATTGCAAGATACTCCATTGACAATAACGGTAAGATTATAGTAGCGGAAAACAACCTTATGCTTGCTATCGATATTGCAAATGAGATCGCTCCCGAGCATCTTGAGATCTGTGTTGACAACCCCTTTGATTATCTTGATAAAATAAAGCACGCAGGCTCGATCTTTATGGGCAAATACTGTCCCGAGGCTCTCGGTGACTACTTTGCAGGACCTAACCACACCTTGCCGACAAGCGGCACGGCAAGATTTTCAAGCCCCTTGTCAGTTGACGATTTCGTAAAGAAATCACAGTTTACGTATTACACAAGGGATGCGCTTTCCAAGGTTTACGACAAGGTTTCCTATTTTGCTAAAAAAGAGGGTCTTGACGCTCACGCAAAGAGTGCGACTATTCGTTTCGAGGACTGATATGAGCAGATTTTTCAGCAGTAAATATTCAAATCTTGAGGCATATGTTCCCGGAGAGCAGCCCAAGAATATGAAGTATATAAAATTAAATACTAATGAATCTCCCTTTCCGCCGTCACAAGGAGCGCTTGAGGCTGCAAGGCTTGAAGCGGGAAGATTACAGCTTTATTCCGATCCGGAGTGTACGGTTCTTACCGAAAAGGCGGCAGAGGTGTTTGGAGTTTCCAAGGAATGTGTTCTTATGACAAACGGCTCCGATGAAATTCTTAATTTCGCATTTATGGCTTTTTGTGATAAGGAGCATCCCATCGTATTTCCTGATATTACGTACGGCTTTTATCCCGTATTTGCAGAGCTTAACGGTATCCCCTACAAGGAGATTCCTTTAAAGGATGACTTTTCCGTTGATTACAAAGACTATGTTTCTGTAAATAAAAACATTGTCATTGCAAATCCAAACGCTCCCACAGGTATGGCGCTTCCCCTATGGCAAATAGAGGAGATAGTTAAATCTAATCCCGATAACGTAGTCATAATTGACGAGGCGTATGTGGATTTCGGCGGTGAAAGTGCAATTTGCCTTACGGAAAAATATGACAATCTACTTGTTACTGGTACTTTTTCAAAGTCCCGCTCCTTAGCCGGCGCCCGACTCGGCTTCGGAATAGGTAATAAATCGCTTATATGCGACCTTAATACGATAAAATATTCTACCAACCCATATAATATCAACAGAATGACGATGGCGGTTGGATGCGCTGTCCTCGACGACAACGAATATTATATGAATAATTGCAAAACAATAATTGAAAACAGAGAATACACAGTAAAGAATCTTCAAGCAATGGGCTTTTACGTGCTTCCCTCGGTTGCCAATTTCGTTTTTGCGAAGCATCCCGAAATATCGGGCGAAGAGCTTTATTTAAAGCTTAAGGAAAGAGGAATCCTTATAAGACATTTCACAAAGGAAAAAATTAAGGATTTCAACCGTATAACCATAGGAACAAAGGATATGATGGATGAGTTCCTTTTAAATGTATCCGAAATCATAAAGGAGAGATAAAAATGAGAGCAGCTGAAATTATACGCAAGACTGCGGAAACAGATATAGCTCTTTCCCTTAATCTTGACGGTCAGGGAAAGTCAAATATAGACACAGGATGCGGCTTTTTAGACCATATGCTTACTCTTTTTGCAAAGCACGCTCATTACGACCTTACAGTAAAGTGCGTAGGAGATACATACGTTGACTATCACCACACAGCTGAGGATATCGGTATTTGCTTGGGTAAAGCGTTTTCTGATTCCCTTTCAGACAAAAAGGGTATAAGACGCTACGGGGATAAGACCATCCCCATGGATGAGGCTCTTATTCTTTGCGCTGTTGACATTTCAGGCAGAGATTACCTCGGATACAGTCTTGATATTCCCGCTTATAAGGTTGGCGATTTCGATACCGAGCTTGTACAGGAATTTTTTATGGCTTTTACAAGAGAAGCAAAAATCACCCTTCACATCCGTCAGATATGCGGTGTAAACTCTCACCACATTATTGAGGGAGCATTTAAGGCAGTGGCAAGAGCGCTTTCTTACGCTACCGAGATCGATGAAAAATATGCAAACGAAATTCCGTCAACAAAGGGTGTAATCTGATGATAGCAATAATAGACTACGGTGTCGGCAATCTTTTTTCTCTTTGCTCATCCTTGAAGGCTATAGGGGCAGAGGCGATGGTTACGTCCGATCCCGAAGCAATAAAAAATGCCGATAAAATAATTCTCCCCGGTGTCGGAGCATTTGGCGACGCTATAAAGAAATTAAACGACACAGGGCTTGATAAAATAGTAATAGACGAAGCTAATAAGGGTAAAAAGCTTATGGGTATATGCCTCGGTATGCAGCTTCTTTTTGAAAAAAGCTATGAGTACGGAGAGCATAAGGGCCTTTCCTTGCTTAAAGGAAGCGTTGTACCAATGGACGGAAAAATTCCAAGTGAACTTAAAATTCCCCATATAGGTTGGAATGCGCTTCATTTTGCAAAAGCTCACCCCTTATTTAAGTACATAAATGAGGATGACTGCGTTTATTTTGTACATTCCTACTATGCTGAGGGATGTGACGACAGCTTGCTTGCAACTGCGGAATACGGTAAGGAGCTTACTGCCGCTGTTGTTAAGAATAACGTAGCGGGAATGCAGTTTCATCCCGAAAAAAGCGGTGACGTAGGCTTAAAAATCCTACAAGCCTTTTGTGAATGGGAGGATAACGTATGAATATCTTTCCCGCAATAGATTTGTTCGATAAAAAGGCAGTAAGACTTTTTAAGGGCGATTACAATCAAATGACCGTATATAGCGATAACCCAATAGAGGTTGCACGTGATTTTGAAAAAAGCGGCGCAAAATATATCCATATGGTGGATCTTGAGGGCGCAAAGGACGGTACGACTCCCAATATAGAAGTAGTTTCCGATATTGCAAAAAACACGTCTCTTTTCGTTGAAATAGGCGGTGGTATCCGCTCTATGGAAACAGTTGAAAGATATCTTAATGCGGGGGTTTCCCGTGTGATTCTCGGAACGTCAGCCGTTACGGATGAAGATTTTCTTGTAAGCGCAGTTGAAAAGTACGGTGATAAAATAGCGGTCGGAGCGGACGTTAAGGATGGTTACATTGCAATTAAGGGATGGCTTGAAAAGTCAGCCTATACGCTTGACAGCTTTTTCGAAAAGATGCAGAAGCTGGGCGTTAAGACCATTATCTGCACCGACATCTCCAAGGATGGAGCAATGAAGGGAACCAATCTTCAAATGTACAGAGAGCTTTCAAAAAAATACTCACTTGACATAGTTGCGTCGGGGGGAGTATCTGCAATTGACGATATTAAGGAGCTTCGAAAAATGGAGCTGTACGGCGCTATTATAGGTAAAGCCTACTACACAGGCGCTATAAATCTTGCCGAGGCAATCGAGGTGGCGAAATGATTACAAAAAGAATAATTCCCTGCCTTGACGTTAAGGATGGCAGAGTAGTAAAGGGAGTGAACTTTCTCGGTCTTGCAGACGTTTCATCTCCCATTAAGCTTGCGGAGTATTATTCAAAAT
>JAFVYY010000082.1 GCA_017508405.1 Clostridia bacterium | reverse complement strand
TTTGTAAGACGAAAACCCCGCCATAGTGGCGGGGTTCCATAAAGGCTATGCCGATGAGCAGAAAGCAAATAAAAATTCAGAGTAGAATGATCTTGTGTCAAAGGCTCCCTTGTGTAAAGGGAGCTGTCAGCGAAGCTGACTGAGGGATTGGTTTGTGTAGATTATCGCTTTTTACAATCCCTCCGTCACGGCAAGCCGTGCCACCTCCCTTTACACAAGGGAGGCTTGGTTTTAGTCCCGCTTGAGCGGGGTTTCGTAATAAATGCATGGCTGACAGGCCAATAAAAGACGCACTTGTGCGTAGCCTGTAGTATTAGGGCTATGCCCGAAACTGAAATACCACCCGCTTTGCGGGTGGATTATTATTGTATTTAGTGTTATATCGTGTGAAATAAATTTATAGTTTTGTTATTGGAAAAAGACGTAAGGAGAGCGGTACGTGTAATGCCACGGTGTATTTTAATGCTATTTGTTAGCTAAGTCTGTAATGCCCCGTTCTAATGGCGCATATCATAAGCTGCGCCGGCGGTTATTATTTTTCAATAAAAAGCGCGATACTCATAAGAATACCGCGCGCGTATATATAATTAATGTAGAGAATTATTGTTCAGCGTATTTTTGAGCCTCATTTTGGGCTGTTTTATCGCATCTTTCATTATACTCATGGCCTGCATGACCCTTGACCCATACGTACTCGATTTTGTGCCTTACTGTAAGAGAAAGAAGCTCTTCCCATAAATCGGGGTTAAGGGCAGGGGATTTATCTGCCTTGCGCCATCCCTTTGCACGCCATGACTCCGCCCAACCGTTTATAAGGGCATCAAGGGCATATTTTGAATCGGATGTAAGGATAACGTCACAAGGCTCCTTAAGCGCCTTCAACGCCTCTATAATGGCTGTTAACTCCATTCTGTTATTGGTAGTTTCCCTTTCGCCTCCCGATATCACCTTTTCAACCTTACCGTATACTAATATGGCGCACCAACCTCCGGGGCCGGGGTTGGACTTGCAGGAGCCGTCTGTATATATATAAACCTTCTTCATAGGATTCTCCAGTAATTGTTTTTATAGATTTTACCACAAAAAATTATATAATGCAATCTTTTTTATTAAAATTAAAAAAACTATTGACAATTTTAATTTCATATGATAAAATATTGCGCGAACGGGTATGTATTCATATCCGCTCCTACCGGCGAAAAATCTTTTCAATTCGTCGGTCTTATGTCCATAGGAGGTGTAAAGATGGAAAAAGTTCTCAATTCTTACGAAACTTTGTTTGTAGTTGACTGCACACTTGGTGAAGAGAGTGTTAAGGCGATTGTAGACAAGTTTACAGCTCTTATTAGCGAAAACGCTACCATCGAATCTGTTGACGAGTGGGGCAAGCGCAGACTTGCATACCCCATCGACTACAAGAACGAGGGTTACTATGTTCTCGTTAACTTTAAGAGCGAGGGTGCTTTTACTCTTGAACTTGAGCGTGTGTTCGGTATTACCGAAGGCATTCTTCGTTCAATTGTAATTCGTCACATCGACGACAAGAAAACAGTTAAGGCGTAATTCTTGAAACGGAGGGGAAACAATGGCAAACTTTAATTTGAACAAAGTAATCCTCGGCGGCAGAGTAACTGCTGACCCCGAGCTTAAGCACACCCCGCAAGGAATTTCCGTATGCTCATTTTCAATTGCGGTAAACCGCAGATCTAAGGACGGTACAGCTCCCGCTGACTTTATCAACTGTCAGGCATGGAGAGCTACTGCAGAATTTATCAGCAGATACTTCAAAAAAGGAAGCTCGATCTGCTTGGTAGGCTCACTCCAGACAAGAACATGGAATGACCAGAACGGAAACAAACGCTATGCTACAGAGGTTATCGCTGACGAAGCGTTCTTTGTAGATTCTAAATCTGATAATGACGTTGCTCCCGGCTTTGCAGCTGATGCAGCTTCATTCCAGACACAGCAGGCTCCCAAGTTTGAAGAAATTGCGGGAGATGACGACTTGCCGTTCTGATGAACAGCAAACCCAAAATAAAATAGGAGGCTTTTAAAATGGATAACAACAACGTTGTTGAAAGAGAACAGAATACACAGCGTCCTGCTCGTCCCATGATGAGAAGAAAGAAGAAGGTTTGTGCATTCTGCGCTGATAAGATCGGTCATATCGATTACAAGGATACAGCTCGTTTGAGAAAGTACGTTACTGAGCGTGCAAAGATTCTTCCCAGAAGAATTACAGGCACATGCGCTCACCACCAGAATGAGCTTACAAAGGCTATCAAGCGCGCTCGTTACATGGCGCTTATGCCCTATATTGATGACTAATAAAAATCACCGACTTCGGTCGGTGTTTTTTATTGGTCATCAGTTATGATTGCCATTTGGGGCAAGTTATGAGTTATGAAATGCTTCGCATTGTTATGATTGGCTTCGCCAAGCTTGAGATTGTATGGGCAATCATATCTAAAGATTTGCATAGCAAATTCATATCGGTGAGCGAAAGCGAACCTCATAACTTTTTATATCATGGCGTAAAAAAACGAGCCTCGGGTTAAAGGCTCGTTATATTTATTGACTTACGCCATCTTGTTATACATAAGTGTGAACTGGCTCTTCTTATGAGCAGCGTTGTTCTTGTGGAGAAGACCCTGAGCTACAGCCTGGTCAACTCTCTTTACAGCAGCTACATAAGCAACTTGAGCAGCAGCCTTATCTCCGCTTTCAACAGCAGCCTTGAACTTCTTTACAACTGTGTTGAGCTGGGATTTGAGCATCTTGTTGCGAAGTGTCTTGGTAGCGATAACCTTAACACGCTTCTTAGCAGATTTGATATTAGGCATGGTAAATCCTCCTTTTAAAATAATCTAATCCGACAGAGATGCCATCCGTTGCCTGAGAGGGTGCTCCAGATACAGCCTGTTCGTACGGTTATATATTTTATCATATGTTATTAATATTGTCAATACCTTTTAACAAAATTTTGCAAATTTTTTAAGAATTATTTTTCGGGAAAAATTCAAAAAATGACCTGAAATATAATTTACAAAAAATTAACATATTTCTAATTTGTAAATTTTCAAGATATTTTTTGTAAATTAATTAAAATATAAAAATATTTTTTTAAATAACTATTGACATTTTTTTCTTCCCGTGTTAAAATTACTCTCCGCGAATTGTTTTTATATTATACTATTATAAAGGAAAATGGAGTGATTAAGTTTATGGTCAAAGAACAAATACTTGGCAAAAACAAACGAATGAGCTTCGCAAAAATCAATGAATTAATTGAAATGCCTAACCTTATCGACGTACAGAAAAGGTCTTTTGATTGGTTCTTGAAGGAAGGACTTTTAGAGGTTCTTCGCGATGTTTCACCCATCACAGACCACTCAGGCAACCTTAACATCGATTTCGTATCTTTCACACTCGATGTTAACAACCCCAAATACCCCGTTGAGGAGTGCAAAATCAGAGACGTTAACTATGCAGCGCCTCTTAAGGTAACCGTTCGTCTTTCCGATAAGAGAACAGGCGAGGTTAAGGAGCATGAGGTATTTATGGGTGATTTCCCCCTCATGACAGATAACGGAACCTTCGTTATCAACGGCGCAGAGCGTGTTGTAGTTTCTCAGATCGTACGTTCCCCCGGTATGTACTACAATTTCTCAATCGACAAGACAGGTATGCATAACTATACCGCACAGGTAATTCCTTACCGTGGCGCTTGGCTTGAGTATGAAACCGATGCATCCAACACCTTCTACGTTCATATAGACAAGAACAGAAAGATGCCCGTAACTGTCCTTATCAGAGCTCTCGGTGTTGAAACCGAAGAGGATATCAAGGATATGTTTGGCGAGCTCTTTATGACTCCCACACTTGAAAAGGACGAGAGTGAAAAGCTTGCTTTTGAAAACGGCACGACTATCAGAGAAGAGGCTCTTAAGGAAATCTATAAGAGACACCGTCCCGGTGAGCCTGCTATCGTCGAGAGCGCAGAGCTTCTTGTACACAATTTCTTCTTTGACGGCAAGAGATATGACCTTTACCCCGTAGGCCGTTATAAGTTTGATAAAAAGCTTTCTATTACAGACAGAATCGTTGGACTTACACTTTCACGTCCTGTTGTCAGCGCTTTGACAGGCGAGGTTCTTTTCGAGTCCGGTATGGTTCTTACAAAGGATGATGCTAAGGTTATCGAGGCAAACTGCGTAAACGAAATCTATGCTTCAGTTCCCGAAAAGGAAACCAACAGAAAGGTTGAGCTTAAGATATTCGGCAACGGTACGGTATATCCCGAATATGTTCTCGGCTACGATCTTAAGGACTGCGGTGTAAGCGAAAAGATCAATTTTGCTAAGCTTCAGGCTATTATTGAGGAGTGCGCAGGCGACGTTGACGCTATTAAGGAAACTGTAAGACGCAATATCTCCGACCTTTGCCCCAAGCATATTACAAGAGAGGATATCCTTGCATCCATCGGATATCTTGTTGGTCTTGCTCACGGTATCGGTACAAAGGACGATATCGACCATCTCGGCAGCAGACGTCTCCGTTGCGTAGGTGAGCTTCTTCAGAACCAGTTCCGTATGGGTATGTCCCGTATGGATAAGATCGTAAGAGAGAGAATGAACGCAACCACCGATACAGAGGAGCTTGCGCCTAAGACTCTTATCAATATCAGACCCGTTGTTACCGCTATCAGAGAGTTCTTCGGTTCTTCACCCTTGTCACAGTTTATGGACCAGAACAACCCCTTGGCAGAGCTTACACATAAGCGTCGTATTTCAGCTCTCGGCCCCGGCGGTATTTCCAGAGACAGAGCTTCCTTTGAGGTTCGTGACGTTCACTATACTCATTACGGAAGAATGTGTCCCGTTGAAACTCCTGAAGGTCCTAACATCGGTCTTATTTCCTATCTTTCAACATATGCAAGAATCAGTGATTACGGCTTTATTGAGGCTCCCTACCGTAAGATAGTTGACGGCAGAGTAACTGATGAGGTCGTATATATGACAGCCGATGAGGAGGACGGACACGTTATTGCTCAGGCTTATGAGGAGCTTGATTCCGAGGGCAGATTCGTTAAGCCTAAGATCATCGTTCGTGATAAGGCTGAAATTCTTGAGACTGAGTCCTCCAGAGCGGACTTTATGGACGTATCACCCAAGATGGTTGTATCAGTTGCTACCGCAATGATTCCCTTTATTGAAAACGACGATAACGCTCGTGCGCTCATGGGTTCAAACATGCAGAAGCAGGCAGTTCCGCTTCTCACAACCGACTCTCCCATCGTTGGTACAGGTATGGAGTACAAGGCGGCTGTTGATTCAGGCGTAGTTGTTGTAGCTAAGAACAGCGGTATCGTTGATAGAGTTGACTCTGCAAATATCGTTATTAAGAACGACGACGGATTCAAGGACAGATACGAGCTTGTTAAGTTCAAGCGCTCCAACCAGAGCACATGCGTAAACCAGAAGCCTATCGTTAAGGTTGGCGAAAGAGTAGAAAAGGGACAGGTAATCGCAGACGGTCCCGCAACATCCAACGGTGAGATCTCCCTTGGTAAGAATGCACTTATCGGCTTTATGACTTGGGAAGGTTACAACTACGAGGACGCTGTACTTCTTAACGAAAATTTGGTTCGTAATGACGTTTATACATCAATTCATATTGAAGAGCATACTCACGATGCAAGAGATACAAAGCTCGGTCCTGAGGAAATCACACGTGAAATTCCCCACGCAGGTGACGACGCTCTTAAGAATCTTGACGAAAACGGTATCGTAAGAATCGGTACTGAGGTTAAGGCAAGAGATATACTTGTAGGTAAGGTTACACCTAAGGGTGAAACTGAGCTTACTGCAGAGGAAAGATTGCTTCGCGCTATCTTCGGTGAAAAGACAAGAGACGTAAGAGATACATCCCTCCGTCTCCATAACGGCGAAAACGGTATCGTTGTTGACGTTAAGGTATTCTCACGTGAAAACGGCGACGAGCTTCCTCCCGGAGTTAATAAGGTAGTTAAGGTATACGTTGCACAGAAGAGAAAGATCTCTGTGGGTGACAAAATGGCGGGCCGTCACGGTAACAAGGGTGTTGTATCAAGAATACTTCCTCCCGAGGATATGCCCTTCTTGGCAGACGGTACTACCCTTGACATAGTTCTTAATCCCCTTGGCGTTCCTTCCCGTATGAATATCGGTCAGGTGCTTGAGGTTCATCTTGGAATCGCAGCAAAGAAGCTTGGCTGGAAGATCATGACTCCCGTATTTGACGGTGCAAAGGAAAAGGATATCTTTGAATGTCTTAAGATGGCAGGTCTTTGGAGAGACGTTCTTCCTACCGAAAATACAGATGGTAAGGATCTCTTCATGGAGGTTATCAGAGAAGACGGCAAGAAGGATATTCAGAAGCTTGATCCCGAAACAAGAAACGATCCCGAAGCGCTTAAGGCTCTTCTTAATGAAGGCAAGCTTAAGATCTGCGACGGTAAGACAATTCTTTACGACGGACGTACAGGTGAGCCCTTTGACAACCCTGTAACAGTAGGTATTATGTACTACCTCAAGCTCCATCACCTTGTTGACGATAAGATTCACGCACGTTCCGTAGGTCCTTACTCCCTCGTTACACAGCAGCCTCTCGGCGGTAAAGCCCAGTTTGGCGGTCAGCGTTTCGGAGAAATGGAAGTTTGGGCTCTTGAGGCGTACGGCGCAGCATACACACTTCAGGAAATACTCACCGTTAAGAGTGACGACGTTATCGGTAGAACAAAGACCTTCGAGGCTATCGTTAAGGGTGAGAATATTCCTACTCCCGGTATTCCCGAATCCTTCAAGGTTCTTGTTAAGGAGCTTCAGGCACTTGCGCTTGACATTAAGGTTCTTGATAAGAACGGCGGCGAAATTGAGCTTTCCAACCTTGGAGAGGATGATATTGAGCCTATGAATATCGTAGCTCCCGCTGAGGATCAGCTTTCAGATGATGAAAAGATTCTTGACGAGGAAGAATATTACGAGGAAGAGGAAAGCAATGATTTCCTTGATGATATTGAATTCCCCGAGGATTTCAATGAAGAAGAGCTTTCGAATTTCGACGATTTTGACGAATAAAAAATATTAAGAGAAGGAAAATGCTGATGGAACATACTTTTGATTCTATAAAAATTGGTCTTGCATCTCCTGAAATGATAAGAAGCTGGTCTTGGGGCGAGGTAACAAAGCCCGAAACCATCAACTACCGTACACAGAAGCCTGAAAAGGACGGTCTTTTCTGTGAAAAGATCTTTGGTCCTACAAAGGACTGGGAATGCTCCTGCGGTAAGTATAAGCGCTCTCGTCATAAGGGACACAAGTGCGAAAAGTGCGGCGTAGAGGTAACAACCAAAAAGGTACGCCGTGAGAGAATGGGACATATTGAGCTTGCTTGCCCCGTATCTCATATCTGGTATTTCAAGGCTGTACCCTCAAGAATGGGACTCCTCCTTGATATTACTCCCAAGCAGCTTGAAAACGTGCTTTACTTCGTTCAGAGAATCGTTATCGATCCCGGTGATACTCCTCTTGCAAAGTATCAGATTCTCAAGGAGAGCGAATACAAGGCATATTACGAAAAATATGAGGACCGCTTCGTTGCCGAAATGGGCGCTGAGGCTATTAAGAAGCTTCTTATGGAAATCGATATTGAGGAGCTTTCCAAGCAGCTTAAGGAAGAGCTTCTTAAGGCTTCCGGACAGAAGAAGGTACGTATTATAAAGAGACTTGAAATCGTTGAGGCGTTCAGAAAGTCAGGCAATCGCCCTGAATGGATGATCCTTGACGTAGTACCCGTTCTTCCCCCTGAAATCAGACCTATGGTACCCCTTGACGGCGGAAGATATGCGGCATCCGACATAAACGACCTTTACCGTAGAGTTATCAACAGAAACAACCGTCTTAAAAAGCTTATAGAGCTTCACACTCCCGATATGATTATCAAGAATGAGAAGAGAATGCTTCAGGAAGCGGTTGACGCACTTATCGATAACGGTAAGCACGGTAAGGCAGTAACAGGACCCAGCAACAGAGCCCTTAAGTCTCTTTCCGAGATTCTTCGCGGTAAGCAGGGTCGATTCAGACAGAACCTTCTTGGTAAGCGTGTTGACTATTCAGGCCGTTCCGTTATCGTTGTAGGCCCCGGTCTTAAGATCTACCAGTGCGGTCTTCCTAAGGAAATGGCTCTTGAGCTCTTCAAGCCCTTTGTAATGAAGAGACTTGTTGAAACTCAGAAGTCAAGCAACATTAAGGAAGCTAAGCGTAAGGTAGAGCAGGTTGCTGATGAGGTTTGGGACGCACTCGAGGTTGTAATCAAGGAGCATCCCGTACTTCTTAACCGTGCTCCTACACTTCACCGTCTTTCAATTCAGGCGTTTGAGCCCGTGCTTGTTGAGGGCAGAGCTATCAAGCTTCACCCCCTTGTATGTAAGGCGTTCAACGCAGACTTCGACGGTGACCAGATGCCTGTTCACGTTCCCCTTTCCAGCGAGGCTCAGGCAGAGGCAAGATTCCTTATGCTTTCTGCTAACAACCTTCTTAAGCCTGTTGACGGTAAGGCAATTGCAGTACCTTCACAGGATATGGTCCTTGGTTCATATTACTTGACTCTTGATGCAAGAGACGACGAAAAGGGTGCAGGCAGCAAGTTCAGAAACTATGACGAGGCTATTATGGCTTACGCAAGCGGTGAGCTTCAGCTTCACGCTCCCATCTACGTAAGAATGTTCAAGGAAATTGACGGTGAAACAAAGTCCAAGGTTATCAAGACAACTCTTGGTAGACTTATCTTTAACGCATCCATTCCTCAGGACCTCGGCTACGTAGACAGAACAGAGGATCCCTTCGGACTCGAGGTTGACTTCGTTGCGGGAAGCAAGCAGCTTTCTCAGATCGTAGACCGCACCATCAAGGTTCACGGCTTTACAATGGCTGCTGAGGTTCTTGACCACATCAAGTCAATGGGTTATAAGTATTCAACACAGGCGTCTCTCTCAATTTCCGTTGCGGATATGGTTATACCTCAGGAAAAGTATACCATCGTTAAGGCGGCAGAGAAGCAGGTTGATGAAATCTTTGCTCACTTCGATATGGGTGAGCTTTCCGAAGAGGAAAGATACAACTGCGTAATCGAAATTTGGAACAAGGCTACAAATGACGTAATTAAGCAGATTCAGGAAAACTTCAATAAATACAATCCTATCAAGATGATGTCCGACTCCGGTGCCCGTGGTAGTATGACACAGATGCGTCAGCTCGCAGGTATGCGTGGACTTATGTTCTCTGCAACAGGTAAGACTATGGAAATTCCGATTAAGTCTAACTTCCGTGAGGGACTTACTATCCTTGAATATTTCGTAGCGGCTCGAAGCGCACGTAAGTCACTTTCCGACACAGCGCTTAAGACAGCTGACTCAGGTTACCTTACAAGACGTCTTGTTGACGTATCCCACGAGGTAATTATCCGTGAGCATGATTGCGGTACACGTGATTATATGATTGCAAGCGACATTAAGGAAGGCAACGAGGTAGTTGAATCCCTTAAGGACAGAATCCTCGGCAGATACACAGTTGAGGACGTATGCAATCCTACAACAGGCGAGCTTATCATCGGTGAGAACGAAATGATTCTTTCCAAGCACGTTGATAAGATCATTAAGGCAGGCATTACAGAGGTTAAGGTTAGATCCGTACTTCGTTGTAAGACAAAGAACGGCGTTTGTGCACACTGCTACGGTATGGACCTTGCAAGCTCTAAGCAGGTTAATATCGGTGAAGCTGTCGGCGTAATTGCTGCTCAGTCCATCGGTGAACCCGGTACACAGCTTACAATGAGAACGTTCCATACAGGTGGTGTTGCTTCCGCTAACATTACACAGGGTCTTCCCCGAGTTGAAGAGCTCTTTGAGGCTCGCCGTCCCAAGAAGCCCGCTATCGCTTGTGAAGCATCCGGTACTGTTCGTATCGTTCCCGACGGAAGAATCAATATTATTCACGTTAAGGACGAGGAAACAGGCGTAGAGTATAAGTACGACGTTCCTTTCGGTACAACAATGGTCGTTCATGATGGAGATACGGTTTCTAAGGGTCAGGCTCTTACCGAGGGTTATATGGCTCCTGCCGATATTCTTAAGATCAACGGCATTGAAGCGGTTTATGACTACATTGTTCGCGAGGTACAGAAGGTTTACCGTTCACAGAACGTTGACGTTGACGACAAGCACGTTGAGGTTATTACCCGTCAGATGACAAGAAAGGTTAAGATCGAAGATCCCGGCGATACCGACTTTATCGTTGGTACAGTTGTTGATAAGGAAGAATTCGTTATCGAAAACGAAAAGATTCAGGCAAGAATTGACGCAGGCGAAATTGAGCTTCGTAAGGCTGAATCCTCACCTATCCTTCTTGGTATCACAAAGGCGGCTTCTTCAACGGAATCCTTCCTTTCCGCTGCATCCTTCCAGGAGACTACAAAGGCTCTTACAGAGGCTGCTATCAAGGGTAAGGTTGACCACTTGCTCGGTCTTAAGGAAAACGTTATTATCGGTAAGCTTATTCCTGCAGGTACAGGTCTTACCGAATACAACACAATCGGTGTTAAGAAGGAAGAAGCTTCTAACGAATAAACATAAAAATCGGCAGGAAACTGCCGATTTTTTTATTTGTATTTATTGAAAAGTAGGATTTGATGTGATATACTGATATACGTTAATTAAAATCACGGAGAGGGGTGAGCTCAGGTGGAAAATCTTTGGATATTTCTGATACTTTTATACGGTATTTTCAAGGGCTTCAGAGAAGCGCTTAAGAAAAAATCCACACAGGAAAATACTGTTATGGAGGTACTGTTTTTTTACACCTTCTTTGCGTTTTTAATAACGATACCCTTTTCAAGAGATATCTTTTCTCTTTCTGTAAGAGCTCATATCGTTATACTTTTTAAGGCTTTTGTGATTTTTGCAGCATGGATATGCGCAATGAATTCTATTAAGCGATTGCCCATAAGTCTGTACTGTGTTACTGATATGTCGAGAATGGTGTTTACTATTCTTATGGGGGTTATTTTCCTTAATGAAGCTATAGGAGTAAACGAGGGAATCGGTATTGCTCTCGTTATACTCGGCGTAGTCCTTGTCAACCTGTTTTCGGGTAAAGGGAGCGATGAAAAGCCTAAGCTCAGTCTGTTTTTATTAATGATTGCAGCCTGCTTCCTTAATTCTGTTGCTGAGGTGACGGACAAGTGGATGCTGTCGTCGTCAATTTCCGAGAGATGGTTTCTCGGTACGGAGATAATCAGAACAGAGCAGATGCAGTTCTGGTATATGCTCTATCTTGCCGCATTCTACGGACTTTATATCCTTGTAACCCGTCAAAAGATAAATTTTAAAAAATGTGTAAAATCACCGTATATATGGATGCTTAGTATTCTTTTCGTAATAGCTGACCGAGCGATGTTTATTGCTAACACCTATGAAAACAGTACTATAGTCGTTATGACACTTATAAAGCAGTCAAGCGTCCTCATAACCATATTCCTCGGTAAATTCGTATTTAAGGAGAAAAACATCGCAAAGCGAGCCCTGTGCGCCTTGCTCGTGGTTGCGGGAATAGTTATTTCGGTTATTTAACAAAATTAGTTCTTGACAAATTTAAAAAAACATAGTATCATATAGAGGTACAAAAAATCCTTCCCTGAGGGAAGGAAATAAGCGGATGTGGCGGAATTGGCAGACGCGCCAGACTTAGGATCTGGTATCTCCGATGTGCAGGTTCAAGTCCTGTCATCCGCACCAAAAAGAAAAGTCGCGCAAGCGACTTTTCTTTTTGGTACTCTTCACTCTTCACTCTTCACTTTTCTCTTTTCTCTAACTTTCCCACGCGACTTTTCCAGAGAAGAGATAAAAGAGAAGAGAGAAAAGAAAAGGTAGCTTTTCTCCCTTTGGTCGAAAAGCATTGATTTTTAGTTAAAAATGTGATATAATGATTTCAAAGAGAGGTGAAGACAATGAATAGCCCATTACTTGAAAAATCTATGGATTTCGCTACTCAGATTGTACTTTTCTACGAGGAATTTTCCAAAACCAAAAAGGATACGACAATTGCGAAACAATTGCTCCGTTCTGCTACAAGTGTAGGTGCAAACATCAATGAAGCCATTTACGGAAACAGT
>JAFVYY010000081.1 GCA_017508405.1 Clostridia bacterium | reverse complement strand
TAAGTTTGCTTATTAAAAAGTTTTCAGTACCATTTAATACGATTTTTTTAGCTTTAATATCGCCTTTGCCATTTTCCAAATCAATACTATTGTAGTATTCGGTGTTAGGAATACCTATTCCGTACCACTCTTCATTCTGCACCGCTTCGGGAATTGCAATAGTGTGTTCAAAGTAAGGTGAATAGGGCAAGGCTTCCGTACCGTGATTTATGTTGCAAGTTTTCAAATTATTGGAGCGAAGGCAAATCTGCAAAAATTTTTCATCACTTGACAATGTTATTGTTTTTTTCGTAAATAAGCCTATATCTGCTACGCTCACCACACTTCCGCTTGTGTTCAGCGTTCTGTACCTCACCGCACCGTTGGTAGTATTAACAATCCCACTAATCGTAACGCTATCTTTTACTTCTATCGGCTGTGTGCAATACCAACCGTCCACACTTTCTTCTACAAGATTACCGCTATTTAAATCAATATATGTGCGTGGAATAAGGCTGTTTGTGTCAAACAAGTTTGCACCAACACTCTTAGCCGCAGTTCCCTTTGCGTGGCGTAACCCCTCAAAGTAAGGCTCGTAAGGTAAGGAGGTTGAGCCTTCATTGAACATAGGATATACTGTTTGCTTTATAGTAGTACCCCTATAAATATATAATTCAAGGGCAGCCTCTCCGTCTTTTAAGCAAGTTTTTGTAACTGCGCCGTTAGAGTTTATCAATAATTTATCAAAAAATCCGCCTGTTTTAACGTAGAAAAGTGCCTGTGCCTCTGTTAAATTCTTTATGCCGTTTATTGTATAGCTTACATCTTTCCTTAAATACACTTGCCCCATATTTAAGGCAATGTCTCCTGTGGAAGTTCCATTAAAGGTTATACTGTTATCGCTATTAACTGTAATTGTAACGCCTTGTATGGTTTGACTACCAAACGAATATGGCTGTTTGACTAAGTTTTGGCTCTTATAACTCATACCGCCTATCTTGGATATTCCTGCGTATGGCAAGGCATTTTCGGGAATGTCCCTGATATGAGCCGTATTCGAGTCTCTCGTCTTAACACCGAGATTTGCCTTTTTGTCAAGGTCAAGCTTGGATGCAAGTCCTTCTATTAAATCCTTTATGGGAATTTTAGTGCTTGTTCCGTCCTGAAAATAAAGAATCAAGGATTTAGTCGAATTTTCATAGCTTCCGCTGACAATGGTCTGCTCAAGGGGGAAATCCACAGTTTTGGCAAATAATTCCGTACCGTTACCGTTTTTTAGCGCAATTTTCAGCTTGAAAGGATTCTTTCCGTCCTTGATCTCCTGCCATTCCACGGTCATATCCGAGCCGTAAAGCTCCTTTATGCGGCTTTTTAATTTTTCATCATAGTAGATAAGTCCGTTAAGGCTCAAGAATTTTGAATCGTTCATAATACCTCCTTTTCGAATAATGAGTCTATATTTTCAAAGCTTATTTCATTAATTACAAGATTTTCTCCGCCGACGTATAGGAATCTGAATTTGTCGTTGAGCAGAGAAGCGAGTAATTTAACAGGCTCGAAAAGAGCCTTTTTTATCTGCCACGGCCTTAGCCCTCTTTGGGATGGCGAGTCGGGCAGACCTCTTGCAGAGGAGAGAAGTATTTTCTCAAGCTCTGTGTCTGTAATCAGGTTAATATTCATTATCTTACCCCCTTAATGCTTCCGTTTACTGTATAGACGCCGTAGAGCTCCCTTACGGCGCAATCCTCATTTTCGCTTGATGCGACCTTAAACATAATATAATTGAAATTTCGCTCAAAAACCCTTTTTTCAAAGGATTTGGCAAAGGGGAACTCAAAGGACAAGCTATCGAAATCAAAGCTTGTGAGATCAAGCCCCTCAATGCCGTCGGCATTGCCCATTACGCTCTTTCGTGTTTCGTAGCCGAATTTTATATTTGCAGAGCGCTCGGATGCTGTGGAAATACCTATGCGGTACAGGGTTTTCGTCATATTGCTCTCGTCAAGACTGAGCATTGGAGACATATAGACAGACTCCACGTTCTTCCATTTGATAAAGGATATTTCGGATATATCCTCAAGGAAGATTTTTTCATTGTCAAGGTAAAGGGAATATCCGGTGTCTTCGAAAGTGAGAGAAAACTCATGTCTTCCGTTTTCATAAAGGAGAATGCTGTCGGCATCCCGGATCGGAGCTTCCGTTTCACTTTTAACGGAAAAGGAGCATATGTCCGAATCGGATACGTATTCCACATATCCGTCCTGCGGCGTCTTACCGTTTATAATAAAGCGTATTTTGTCCCCCTCCCTCAGACGCTTTATGTCTTCATAGGAGCAGTTAATACTTAAAATACCCGTATCCGTGTCCGAATTTAACGTAAAGCTGTCCTTTTCAAGAAGCTTTGTAAAGCCCTTTAGTTTTACAAACGTGCTTTCGTCAATGGGGATCTCCCTGTTTATAACAAGCTCGCCCGAGTCCTTTAAACAGAGAATATCTCCCTCCCTTGCTTTCCTTACTGTCTTTATATCACGGTAATCATTTCCAAGGACGTAGATTCCGCCCTCATGGTCTCCGATAAGCAGCCTGTCGCCTATGGATAAAACGGCGCTCGCCCTCGGCCCGCTCCATATCCACCATTCGTATTGATAGGATTCCGCTCGGGAGGTGTCACGAAACGTGTATCTCGTATCGGCTACGTAGACAGCTCCGCCAATAAACAGCATATATCTTTTGTCGTGCATACAGGCGACGGCATTTTCTTTTTCCGTAAAGGAGTGCTCCTTAAACGCCCTTTCAATATTAATGCTTCGCACACTTGAAAAGCTTTTGTCCGTTTCCGAGCTTATTTCTTCAATTCCGTAAACACTCTCTCCGTCAAAGAACATAAGGTCGGAGCCTACCTTTCCGCAAACGTAAGGATTAATGCAGCCCTGTCTACGCCTGTCCTCGTAGCCGTTTACGTATATTCTTTCGGATGGATTCTTAGCGTTCGGATAAGCGTAAAATGCATAGCGAAAGAATCTGTCCCTTTTGAAAACACCGAGGTACGTGTTGCTTAATTTCATAAGAGCCGTTACGGGAGCGCTGTCGTCAACTGTAATGAAGCAGGACACAGGGAAATAGGATGCGCCGTTTTTATCAAAGGAATCCGAGAAATAAACTCCGCTTGGAGCAAACGGATTTCCGGAAACGGCAAGACGGCTTTTACCCTCGTTATCCTGTATCAGCTCTCCAAAGGTACAGCTTCTTATGGAATAAAGACCTTCTTCACATGCGGAGGAATATTCCAGCCTGATGTTGAACTCTCCGCTTATTTCAGGCGAGGAGTCAAAATTGAAGCGAAAAAATCGATTGCCCTCCCATTCGAAAATAAGTAATGGGGACTTTGTGGCGGGAGATTCGTCTTCGTCAAAAATGTATACGTCCCTTCCGTTGTGGGTAAGGGGTCGGCATGGAACCTCCCTTGATACCCTTGCGCCCTCCTCTGTCAAATCAAATACTGCTTTAATGGGGAAAGACAGCTTGAAATCATCGGTGCCCTCCGTTTCATCTCCCTTTTTTCGGTAGAGGTTGTTTTTTGAGCTTGAAATTTCTATTGATAGCGTTGCTCCCTTGGAAATATCCATATCGGAAGGGAACGCAAATACTCCGTAGGTGTCGTTTTCATAGGGGGTACCGCAGTAAATACATACTCTTTTGTCGGTAAGGACGTTTGGGGACTCCCAGACCGTGTCCGACTCCAAGCGGCAGTCGAATTTTTTGTAAACCGTCGGTACGTAGGGAAGTATAGGGCTTATTACACCCGATTCAAGCACGTAGAGACCGCCGCAGCCTATTACGTAGCTTTTACCGTTGACACAGAAAAGCTGGGAAGGAGTGTCTGTAATTTCAACATCGGAATAAATTTTTTTACCGTCCTCCGAATAGAAATTCGCCCCTGCGTGGATAATTACGCTCTCTTTTCCGTCGCCGCTTACAAGCTTGTGGATGCCGTTTATTCTTTCCTTTCTGTCCGATTGATCCAAAAACTCGTATATTTGGTGGAAGCCGTGTCGCTTTCTGTTCAGTCCGCCGTCGCTTATCATATTGAGCATATAGGATGCTCGGTTTTTCTGCACCTCGGCGGGATGGGACGTTACGTCAACGCCCATTAGGTTGTTTAATCTTATTACCTGTCTTTTTTTCATGCTTTCACCCCATCTTATAAAGGGAGCTTACAGACTGCGGCAGGGCACAGCCATCCTTAACAACCCCCTCGCAAAGCTCCTTGAATATCCTCGCAGACTCCCTTGCCTCGTCCGGGTCGTCAACCCTTAAAATATCTCCCTTTACAAAATAGGGGATAAGTCTGCAAAGACAGTCGGGAAGCATAATTTCGTAGGAATCGGCGGTGGAGTGGCTGATTTTCGGAATCTTTTCCCAATATTCCACGGTAAAGTCCATGCCGTGGGATTCTGCCAAAACCGTACCGTCCTTCTCCTCAAGATAACCGACGGGGAGAATATTTCCCGTCGAATCTACGGAAAAAATCTGCTTCACCCTTAAAATATTTGATGAAAGCTCGCTTAATTTGAACTTTAAAAGTCCGTTTTCCTCATTAAATCTGCCGTGGCGGACAGTCACCGACCCTATGGGGGAAAGACCCTTTATTTCGAAATAGGCAAGACAGCGATTGACAGCTCCTACCGATGCGTTCAAATAATCGGAGAGATTCGGATCGGATTTGAGCTGATAAAGTGTCTCAACAAGGGATTCGGTATCCTCGTAATCGGTAACCAGATCCGGATTTGCGAAGCACATATAAAGAGCTTCTATTTTAATTTCTCCTAATTTCATTTTTCTCCTTTCCAAATAAGGTGCTTGATTACAAGCACCTTATTACTTCATTCTTTTAAGCTTGCTTTATAAGTAAAGCCTTTATTTTGCGATTGATCATGCGTACTTAACGTTGATGTTGATGATCTCCTCGGGGCGAACTATCTTGCCGTCAAAGAGAACGAAGCCCTTAACGGCGTCGGCAAAGGAGTTTTCGGGACGGTAAGCCTCGGTATGAGTAAGGGGGTTTACAAAAGCAACGGCACGCTTTGTTCTTATCATAATACATTCGCTTCCGTCATCATTCTTAGCCACGTTGTTGGACATACGGATAAGAACGGAGCCGTATCTTGTTACAATACCGTTCTTGAGAAAATCGCTGTTATCGGTATCCGCACTGATGTACGCCTTCTTAAAAAGCTTATAGAACTTGGGAGAGATGGTGACGGAAACGCCTGCTGATACGTTTACGTCATTTTCCTGAAGCTTTTCGATGGCGTCGTCAAGGATGTCGAGAACGTTATCCTTTGTTACCGTAGTAGCCTCGGAATAGAGCTTGGGAGCTTCCTTTCCGAGATCGGCAACGAACTTATCCATTGCGTTTGCAATACCCTCGCTGGTTTCCTCGGAGAGAGCGTCCATAAGACCGCCCACAGCCTGAGCCTTGTCAATGTCACCTACCTTGTAGTTAAAGTATCTTATCTGATTTACGTTGAGAATTACGGAGCTGTCCGCAACCTCTTCCGCACTCTCGATATTACCGCTTGCGTTTGCTCTGTCAAGGGTTCTGATGGTGGGCTTGCCTACGCCGAGAATGTGGACGGAGTCGCCCATTTCCGAAACGTCGCCCTCGTACTGTCTGTTACAATCCTGAACGAACACGCAGGCTCTTTCAAGACCTCTGTTGATAGCCTCACTCCATACGGAGGGAATAAAATTTTCATATGCCATAATAATTTCTCCTTTTTATTTTAAAATTTAATTTTGTATAGGCTTGTTTCAAATTCGGCCTATTTCCACTTTTCCTGACTTTTTCTTATTTTTTCGTAATTTTTCGCAATTTCCCCTTTGCTCATCGCCCTTACCTGCTCACGGGTGAAAAAGGTTTCCTCGGGGGGATTGGCGTTTGAAAGAGCGCCTACCGATGAAAGACGGTTGGCAAGAAGCTCTGCCGCCTTTTCCTTTTCCCTGTTCCTTATTCTCGACGTAAGCTCCTCGTATTTTTTGTATACGGATGCAAGGGAGCAGCCTTCAAGTCTTCCCTCGGAGAAGAGGCTGAAATCCTCGTCACCGTTGAGGGCATCCTCGGTTATATGGGGATAGAGAAGGGAAAACTCCTCGTCAATCTTTATACTGTTTGCCATTTGAATACTCCTTTGATATAAATTCCTTAAGGGATCTGTTTTCCCTGATTATGGAAAGCACCTGATTTACAGTTTCGTTCTGCTTTTCCACGGTTTCCTTTGCCTCCTTTAGCTGAGCCTTTAGCTCCGAAAGCTCGGCTTCCATAGAGCCACAGGCTCCGTTTTCGCTTTCCTTAATTCGTTCAAGAAGCTTTTTCTTGTCCGTCAGGGCATCGTCGGGATATGCGTTGATATAGGCCTCCAGTGATATTTTTCCGTGCTTTAAAACCGTATCAAGCATACTGATATCTCCCGCTGCCGATGCGTTCACGCCTGACACGGTCTCACAAAGCACCTCGAACTCCGTATCGGCGTAATTTTTGCAAAGGAAGCATTTGTGTACGCTTTTACCGTCCTTCTCGACCGTAAAGGCACAGGACGGATAGTAGAGCTTGTAAAACTGCGCAAGAACTCTGCCTTGCTTTCTTTTTACGCTCATAAAAAGGGCACGAAGATCCTCAATGGGAAGCTGAGCCTGTGACTGGAGCCTTGCAATTGCCGTACCCGACATTCCCGAGCCCTGTATCTCACCCGTCATGAACTCCGACGTTCCCGTAACGCTTCTCGTAAGGTCCGTAATGGTTTTTACAAGCTCCATGGGAAAGGACTGCATATAGTTCTCCTGAAGCTTTTTTATACCGTTGCCCGTTCCCGAATAATCGATAAGCACCTGACCGGGAGCGTTGTTTATGGTCTGTCCCTTGAGAGCGCCGGGGAGAGCGATGTATTTGCCCCACGCCACCTCCTGTGCGTTAAGCAAGGACATTGCAATATTGAAATTAATAGCCTTCTGATTAGGGATAAGCCCCTCTACTTCGCTAAGTCCGTATATGCATTTGTCCTTCTTTTCGTAATATCCGCACACGATGGGATAGAGCTTTGCCCCGCAGGAGTGTCGTTCCTTTACATTTTCGAGCTCCAATGCCTCGTAGGCAAGATCGATATTCGGCGCTATGGAAAAGGGTCTTTTAACAATTGCGCCCTTGACGCTTTTAACGCAGTAAACAATACCATCTTCTCTGTAATACATAGTGAGGACGGTACAGAGTCGGCTCTTGTCCGCCTTGGCGTCGCCCCTTGAGTCGTTGTCGGGCAAAATGTTATAAATATTTACACCCGTATCTGCATTTTTGCGTACGTTTTCCACGTTTTCCCTTGTGGAAATGATTATCCATTTCTGCTTCTGCTCATCAAGCTCGCAGGGATTTTCAAAGAAGATGTTAAGAGGGTCTATAAGCTCGCAACCGAGCCCCCCTCGAAATTCGTTTTCCGTATATTTATCCGAATCCCAAAAGTAGTGATAGAAATAACAGCCCTTTTTTGTTGCCTCGTCGATTGCCTCCCTGTCGATAGAATCCTGATCTATTTCCTTTAAAATGTGGGATGAAAAATCGTTAAAGGTGTCCGTATCTATCCTTTTGTCCCCGCATTTGTAAATTATCCTTACGGGGGTGGATAGGATTGCGCTCTTTTTGAGTCTGCATATCATTTTCACAATGTTTATGACCGGTCTTGGCAGATTCCTTGTGTTCTTTGTGGGAGGGGGCCATTGCTTGCCCTCGTAGAAGCTTACGTATTCGGGTATGCTTTTTCGAATACCCGACGACGTCTGGTACGCAAGGGCATCCTCGTATCTGTCCCAAATAACGGTCGCAAATTCCGTATCCGTCATTTTTCCTCCTTTCCGTTCACCCACTCGTCAATAAGCCCCGCACAGCTTATTTCCGCCTCGGACTCGCTATGGGAATTGCTTTTTAACAATTCTCTTATTTCATAAAGCTCGCCCTCAATAAAGGCAAGCCTGCTTTCGGCTTCAAAAAGCCGATTCTTTAGGTTTTTAAAAATCATTTTACCACTCCATAAAAGTATTTTCGTTCCTCTCTGTATCAAGGGAAAAGCTTGATTTAAGAGAATATGAGTCGGCTCTTCTGACCGTTTCCGTGTTGCTGTAGCTCAGGGCTACGTATCTTGCTATGGCGGACGCCATAACGAGGTCGTCGTGCTTTCCCTCCGCCGCCTGAGGCTTGCCGCCGGGATGCCTTACGAAGTTTACCATTTCCAAAAGAGTTTCCTTATCCGTTTCCAGCTGAATATTTTCCCTCATTTGAGTAACAAGGTTTGCAATGATCAAGGGTCTTGTAACCGACGTTGTTAAAAATCCCGCATATTCCTCAGCGGAGGAAGAAAAGAGTGATGGATAGGAAAGATTTCGTAAAACCCGCATGGGGTGTCGCGAATAGTTGGTTTCCACCGCTATTACAGCATCGTTATAATATTTGCCGAGACAGTAAAGCTGCTCTGAAAAAAGGTCCTCGTCCATTATCTGCCTGTGCAGAGTGGCTACGCAGCGTCCGTTTACGTTGTCAATAACCTTAGCGGCAAAGTAGTCCTTACCGGAGCCCGAGGTATCCGCACCTATTACGTAGGGATGGGAAATTATGAATCCCTTATCCCTCTTTATATAAGGCTCTTCGACGATTTTTATGTACCCTGTGTCGCTTTTTATAAATTTTATAGAGGTTATTGATGTGTTAAAGTACAGGATATTACCCTCTGCGTCTCTTATGGGCGTGTCAGTCTTTTCATATGAGAAATAGCCTATGGAATAGGGAATCTCCCCATTGCTCAGCGCATCGGAAATGGACTCCGTATCGAAAATACTGTCACCGCAGGCTATAAAGGCTTCCTCGGGAGAGCAGGGGTATTCCTGTCTGATGGCGGATCTGTCAATATAGCTTTCGTACTTTCTTTTGTACCAGCTCAGCTGATTTTCCGTTAACCCCTTTTGCTTAAGATAAAACAGCCTTTTTGCAAGCCAGCTATCATTGGTACTAAGCTCTGTTGGGGCGGCGGAATATTCATCCGTAAGCCACCATCCGTAAAAAAGGTTGATACAGTATCCGCTATCCCAAAGGTCCTTAGCGTCACCGTAGCCGTTTGCTGTGGTCTCGTAAACGCATATGGCATCGGGCACTAAGGTTTCCTGTATTGATTTCTGCAAGGAGGCGAGAGAGCATTTGAAAAATGAAACCTCGGAATAGTGAATAAAGGAAAGCGTACGGCTTCTGCCTATGTTTTCGGATGCGCAGCTGACTCGCAGCGAGCTGTTAAGCTTATCAAAATAAAGCTCGTTTGAGGTATTTATTTTTTCCGTTGGCTTAAGTCTTTTCGGTAGGCGGGAATACATCATTTTGGCCTTGTCAAGAAAAATAGATTTGACGTTGTCATCCCTGTCCGCCACCGTAAATCCGCTGAAGTTGCGTCTGACTATTGCGAAAGCAAGCTGAATTGCGGTTATAAGGGTCGTAAAGCCCTGCTGTCTTCCCTTAAGTATAAAATACGGACGGGATGAGCCGTGCTTTTTAAGTCGGGATATAAAATCCCCTTGCACCCTGTTTAAGAAAAAGGGGCAGTCCTCCTTTGACTTGTTGACAAGAGAAAAGCAGCATTCGATCAGAAGATAGGGTATTTTTATTACCGTGTCCCGAATAAGCGGCGTATCAAGGATAATATCGGCGTTTTCCTTGATTATTTCTCGGTCCTTGGTAATGGAATGCTCCTTATTCCATGTTGACTTTCTCCTTTCCGCAAGCTTCAAAAGAGCGCTTTCACCCTCTCCGATTGCAAAGCCTCCGCAATCGGGAGCTGCTTTCCCGTTGTCTTTGCAATCTTCGATAGTAAAAGTCTTGGCAAGAGGGGATGAAGCCTCATTCGTCAAAAAGGTCTTCAAACTTCAGCTGACGGATGGAGGTCTCCTTAGGCTCTGAGTGGGTCGGATCCTTATCCCACATAGCCTTTAAAACAGAGGCAAGCTTTGTTAAATCCTCTATTTTGAGAGCGTCAAATCTTGAAATTATGGCTTTGCTTCTTGCTTTATCCTCGCATCTTTCGGCGTGGAAAAGAAGCTCATTCATAAGCTTATCAAGCTCCGCCTCGTTATTAAGCGCTCTTTCTATTCTGCGCTTTATAAGCGATTGAGCTAAACCCGCAATCTCCATTGATTGCATACTGAACTGCTCCTTATATTTGTCAAGGCGCTTTTTTGTAAGTCGGCGTTTTTTCTGATTTTCTGCCATTCCGTCTTTCTCCTTTCGTAAAGCTTTTTTGCTGAATTCGTTGGGGCTTTTCCCCTCTTGCACCTATATTATCCCATATCAAAACCGTTAGTGACCGTTAGACTTTTTGGATTTTTAAAAAAATTTTTCGCGGGGCAAAAAACAAAAAAATCAATAGCAAAGCTATTGATAAATAAAGAAAAAAATGGTATTATGTAATTGTAAAAGGATTTTTTCGGAGGAAAAAGCATGTTATTTGATAAAATTTCACCTGAAGCTGCCGGTGTAAAAAGTAAGGCTGTCAAAAGATATCTTTCCTTGCTTGACAGAAGGGGAATACCAATGCACAGCGTCCTTATGATGAAGGGGGACAGGCTTTTCTGCGAAAGCTATTATGCGCCCTTTAACAGGGATACCACCCATAGAATGTATTCTCAGACCAAGAGCTTCGTATCCATAGCCATAGGACTTTTGATAGAGGAAAATAAGCTTTCCTTAGACGATAAAATAGTAGATTTTTTCCCCGAGAAGATAAAGGGTGAAATTTCGGATAATCTTAAGTGTCAGACCGTTCGCCATATGCTTACTATGAGCACCGTAGGATACGGAGACTTATGGTTCAGAAATCCCGAGCCCGACAGAACGGTAATATATTTGAACAGTAAAAGAAGCCCCGAGAGATATCCCGCCACCCTTTGGGAATATGACAGTCAGGGCTCACAGGTTCTTTCTAATCTTGTGGAGAAGCTATCGGGTATGAGCCTTTTTGATTACCTTTACAGTAAAATATTTACTCACCTCGGCACCTTTAAGACCGCAACCGTTCTTAAAACCCCCAACGGGGACAGCTGGGGCGACTCCGCCATGATATGCACACCCCGTGATATAATGTCCTTTGCCCGTTTTGTGATGAACTACGGCGTATGGGAGGGTAAGCGTCTTATGAACGAAAGCTATCTTAAGGAAGCAACGTCAAAGGTAGTCGATAACAGAGAAGCGCCGAGAACAATGGCGTTCCATCACGGCTACGGCTATCAGATATGGAGAACGGAGAGAAACGGCTTTGCCTTCGTCGGTATGGGTAACGAGCTTACCGTATGTCTGCCCGACGATGACGTGATATTTGTTTGCACAGCCGACTGTCAGGGTGACGACGGTACTGCAAGGGAATATATTATAAATCATTTCTTTGAGCTTATTATGGACGAAATGGAGAGCTTTCCGTTAGAAGAAAATGTCGAAGCGTATTCGGAGCTTTGCGAGTATGAGAATACGAGAAGGCTTTTTGCATTGACGGGAGAAAAGGACTCCCCAACGAGGAAGAGGATAGACGGTACGACCTATATTCTTGAAGAAAACCGAATGGGAATTAAATATATTAAGTTTAAATTCGATAATGAAGGAAGCGGAGCGCTCTGCTACGAGAACGAACAGGGATATAAGGAGCTTCCGTTCAGGATAAACGAGAACGAATTTTGTAAATTCCCCCAGCTGGGCTATTCAAACGACGTGGGCGGAATGAGTACGGAAGACGGATTTATGTACGATGCAGCCGTTTCCGCAACGTGGCTTGACGAGGATAAGATAATGCTTTATGTACAGATAATAGACCGTTACCTCGGTACCTGCAATATGACCTTTGCTTTCCGTGACGATAAGATATCGGTAGTAATGCGCAAGTGCGCCGAGGATTTTCTTGACGAGTATTACGGATACGCTGTGGGCTTCGCAAGGTAATAAGCCCTAATATAAAAACGGACACGCCGATTAAAGGTGTGTCCGTTTTGTTAGTTATGAATTGACTCCGTCAATGTTATGATGACCTTGTCAGTTATGATAGCTTCGCAAGCTATGATTTCGCTATGCGAAAGTTTAATCCTGCGGATTAGTTACCAAGATCTTCAACGAAAAGCTCACGAACTGTGTTTTCGGGTTCAGCGGGCTTGTCGCGCTCAGCAAGGAACTTGGGAGCAACCTGGGGGAAGAGTGCGCAGGAAAGAACGTCCTCGTCGCTCTTTGTAACGTCAGCATACTGCTCACGGTACTTATCAAGCTCGGGCTCTAGAAGATCTGCGGGACGGCATGTAATAACCTCGTCATCACCGATAGCCTTCTTTCTTACCTCTTCGTTTACCTCACCGGGAAGCATACCGTACTCACCGCGGAGAAGAGCCTTGGATTCCTTTGTAACCATCTTATATCTCTCACCGAGGAGAACGTTGTAAACAGCCTGTGTACCAACGATCTGTGATGTGGGAGTTACAAGGGGAGGATAACCGAAGTCCTTACGTACTCTCGGAATCTCGGCAAGAACCTCGTAGTACTTGTCCTCCGCCTTAGCCTGCTTAAGCTGGGAGATAAGGTTGGAGAGCATACCGCCGGGTACCTGATAGAGAAGTGTGTTGGGGTCAACGTTAAGAACCTTGGGGTCAAGGGAGCCCTGCTCCTTGAGCTTAGCTGCAACCTTTCTGAAGTGAGCTGCAATATCGCTGAGGTTTGCAAGGTCGATGCCTGTGTCATATTCTGTACCTGCAAGTGTAGCTACCATAGCCTCGGTAGAGGGCTGTGACGTACCGTTTGCAAGGGGAGAAAGAGCTGTGTCAATAATATCAACGCCTGCCTGAACAGCAAGGAGATATGTCATTTCACCCGTACCTGTGGTGTTGTGGGTGTGGAGGTGAACGGGAACCTTAAGCTTTTCCTTAAGAGCCTTAACAAGGGAGTAGGCATCGTAGGGGAGAAGAAGGTTAGCCATATCCTTGATACAAATTGTATCTGCGCCCATTTCCTCAAGCTTCATAGCGAGGTTAACAAAGTACTCCTCGTTATGAACAGGGCTTGTTGTATAGCTGATAGCGGCTTCAACGTGTCCACCGTACTTCTTTGTAGCCTTGATAGCAGCTTCCATATTTCTGGGGTCGTTCAAAGCGTCGAAGATACGGATTACGTTGATACCGTTTTCAATGGATTTCTTTACGAATGCGTCAACAACGTCGTCAGCATAGTGCTTGTAGCCGAGAAGGTTCTGACCGCGGAGAAGCATCTGAAGCTTTGTGTTGGGCATTGCCTTACGGAGCTGACGAAGTCTTTCCCAAGGATCTTCCTTAAGGAAACGCATGCAGGAGTCGAATGTTGCGCCGCCCCAGCACTCAAGGGACCAGTAGCCTGCCTTGTCAAGTCCCTCACAAGCAGGGAGCATATCCTCAAGGCGCATTCTGGTAGCCGCCTGTGACTGATGAGCGTCACGGAGAATTGTATCTGTTATAAAAACTTTCTTTGCCATTTAAATTACCTCACTTAACCAAAGAATGCGATAAGCACGCCCGCTGCGATAGCGGAGCCGATAACACCAGCAACGTTGGGACCCATAGCGTGCATAAGGAGGAAGTTGGAGGGGTTTTCTTCCTGACCAACCTTCTGGGATACACGGGCTGCCATAGGAACTGCGGATACGCCTGCTGAGCCGATAAGGGGGTTGACCTTTTTGCCCTCGGGCAAGAATACGTTCATAAGCTTAGCGATAAGCACACCGGATGCGGTAGCAACGCCGAATGCTACGATACCCATACCTATGATAAGAAGTGTCTTAAGCTTAAGGAACGTAGCAGCAGTTGCGGTAGCGCCTACGGAGATACCGAGGAATACTGTTACAATGTTCATAAGCTCGTTCTGAACCGTCTTGGAAAGACGCTCGCAAACGCCGCATTCCTTAAGAAGGTTACCGAACATAAGACAACCAATAAGGGGAGCAGCGGAGGGGACGATAAGAGCAACGAGAATAGTTACGATTATGGGGAAGAGGATCTTCTGTACCTTTGTTACCTGACGGAGAGGCTTCATAACTATGGATCTTTCCTCCTTAGTGGTAAGAAGCCTCATAATAGGAGGCTGAATTACGGGAACGAGAGCCATGTAGGAGTAAGCCGCAACGGCGATAGGACCAAGTAATTCGGGAGCGAGCTTGGAGGTTACGAAGATAGCCGTAGGACCGTCTGCTCCGCCGATAATACCGATGGAAGCCGCCTGCTCGGGGGTAAAGAAGAAGGATGATGCAGCGAAGGTAGCAAAGATACCGATCTGTGCAGCCGCGCCGAGAATCAAGCTCTTGGGGTTAGCGATAAGGGGACCGAAGTCCGTCATTGCGCCAACGCCAACGAATATAAGACAGGGATAAATACCAAGCTTAACGCCGAGATAGAGAATATCTATAAGACCTGCGGAGAAGTTATGATCCTTGAACATCTCCCAATGAACGTGTCCGCCTGCGAAAAGCTCCTCGTGGAAGACGCCTGCGCCGGGCAGGTTTGTAAGGAGCATACCGATGGCGATGGGGAGAAGGAGAAGGGGCTCGAACTTCTTATGTATAGCAAGCCAGCAAAGGAGGCAGGCTATTGCCATCATAATAAGGTTTTTCCAACCGCCACTTACGAAGAACTGAGCAACTCCGGTGTCGTTCAGAAACTTTACAATACTGTCAACCATTTCGCGCCTCCGTAATTATGCAAGAGCGCAAAGAACTGTACCTGCTTCAACTGAAGCGCCTGCGTTAACGTTTACGGATGTGATTGTACCGTCGTTGGGAGCCATGATTTCATTTTCCATCTTCATAGCCTCAAGAACCATAAGAACGTCGCCCTTCTTAACAGCCTGACCGTTAGCAACGTTTACCTTAAGGATAGTGCCGGGCATGGGAGCGGAGATTGTCTGTGCGCCTGCAGCTACGGGAGCGGGAGCAGCGGCGGGAGCGGGAGCAGGAGCAGCAGCAGGAGCTGCGGGAGTCTTGATATCTGCCTTGTCAATTACCTCGAGTGTGATTTCATATACGTTTCCGTTTACTGTTACTTTGTATGCTTTCATTTTTCTTTTTCCTCTCTTAAATTACGTAAAAATTAAAGTTTTTTGAATGATACAACACGGATAGCCGAAATATCTGTGCCGTTTTCCTCTGCAACAGCCGCGCAAACAGCCGCTACGATTTCAGAACGGTTCTCAACAGCTGCAGAAGCTGCGGGAGCCGCAGGGGCAGCCTTGGGCGCCTCGGTTACGGTAGCCTTTTTGCTTGCAAGCTTATCGCAGATTCTGTTCATGATCTCAATAACTCCGATAAGAGCTATAAGACCGAGGAATACAACTGCAACGCCTATAAGACAAACTACCCAAGTAGCAGGACCTTCACCCGTTGCGAAAAGCAAGAATTTTTCCATTTATTCCACTCCTTTTTTATAAAGGGCGACGTCGGTAGCTTCGACACTTCCCAACTAACCCAAATTTTTTTACATTTTACCATATATTTAATCCTTTGTAAATAGTTATATAAAATAATTTAATAAAATTTTACAATATGGTTTTTTATATATATGAGAAAAAAACAATTAAAAAACGGTTTTACGTACCCAAATTCTTAATATAAATTTGTAATTTTGCCACGGCATATAAAGGTAAACCGAAGAAAATACGGAAAGAGCAGGGTGAGTAATAAAAAATCCCCGAGGGAGTGTGGATAACTCCTCGGGAATCTTAAAATTTTACGTATATGTCAGTATGCTTTATTCTTCCGGAAGACCTTGCATATATTTATGCATGCTTTCAGCAACGATCTTACTGTGGGCAACGGCCTCGACAACGGTTCTTGCGCCGCTTACGACGTCACCGGATGCAAAAATACCGGGACGGCTGGTGTTTCCGTGCTCGTCTGCCTTTAAAAGACCTCTGTCGTTAACGTTAAGACCCGTCGTTGAATTTACGATAACGTTTCTCGGGCCTTGGCTTATAGCGATGATAACCGATGATGACGGCTGAAAAACGTCGCTGTCCGGAAGCTCTGTATACGTTCCGTCCCCGTTTTCCCTTACCTCTCGGAATAAAACTCCGTCCTCACGTATCTCTATGGGCTTAAGATTGTATTCGAACTTTACGCCCTCAAGCTTTGCGTATTTGTATTCATAGTCACTTGCCGCCACCTTTTCCGTAATGGAGAAGCAGGTTACGTTGGGACAGCCGTTTCTGATAGCGGTCCTCGCAACGTCCATAGCCGCATTTCCCGCTCCTATTATGGTTACGCTGTCTCCAAGCTTGTATACGTCGGGGTTAGTTAGGTAATTGATTGCAAAATGAACGTTTCCGAGGGTTTCTCCCTTGATGTGCAGGGCGTTTGCGCGCCACACACCCGTTCCTATAAATATCGCTTTATATCCGTCACGGAACAAATCGTCTATTCCGATGGCATCTCCTATACGGATATTCGGGCGTATCTTGATTCCCTTAAGCTCAATGTGTCTGTATTGAAGATCCTCAAGAACTCTTTTGGGCAAACGGAATTCCGGTATACCGTACCTTAAAATTCCGCCTATTTTATCCTTGCTTTCAAATATAGTTACCTGATAGCCGTATCTTGCAAGGATTATGGAAATTGTAAGTCCCGCAGGACCTGAGCCCACTATTGCCACCTTTTTCTTGTTGGATTCGGCGGGGCCCTTCACCATTTTCGGAGCGTATGCGTTGGAAATATAGCTTTCAATTGCGGAGAAGTGAACGGGATTTCCCTTCTTGGCAAGAACACAGTGCCCCTCGCATTGCTTTTCGTGATTGCATATAAGACTGCAAATGGTGGTCAAGGGATTATTGAAGAAAAGCAGCTTGCCCGCCTCGTCAAGACGGTTTTCCTTAAGCAGCTTTATAACCTGTGGGATAGGCGTGCCGATGGGACAGCCCTTTATACAGGTAGGATTTTTACATTCAAGACAACGGTTTGCCTCATCGAGAATATGGAGGGCCATATAACTCCTTTCTTAAAAGAGAATTGTATCGCAAAAAGCAGAATGTAAAATTCCGAATCACGTGTCTGTAATTTTGCTATTTTGTTCTCTTTTTCTTGAAAAAATCGGTTAAAAGGGCGGAGCATTCATCTTTCAGGACTCCGCCTTCGACTGTGGGCTTAAAAAGAGGGTAGTCCGTAAGATTAAGCATGGTTCCGAAAGCGCCTGCCTTTTCGTCATAAGCGCCGAAAACCACCCTTTCAATACGGGAATTTACGATTGCCCCTGCGCACATAGGACATGGCTCAAGGGTCACGTAAAGAGTGCATCTTGTAAGACGCCAACCGCCTAAGCCGGAGGACGTGTCGTTAATTATCTTGATTTCCGCATGGGAGAGAGGATTTTTATCCTTTTCTCTGCGATTTCTTGCTCTGGCAATAATTTCACCGTCACGAACCATGACCGCCCCAACGGGAACCTCGTCGTCGGCTGCCGCCGCCTCCGCCTCCTTAAGGGCCTCTCTCATATAAAATATGTCAGCGTCCGTAATCATATATCAGCCTTATCCATATATTTAGCGCTGTTGAGGGCGATAAATTCCTTTCTTGCGGCAATGTCGTCGCCAAGAAGCGTTTCAAACATTACTCTCGTTGCATTTTCGTCATCGGGAGTGATCTGTATCAATCGTCTTGTTTCGGGATTCATGGTAGTCTCCCACATCATATCGGAATCGTTTTCACCGAGACCCTTTGAACGCTGGATAGTGTATTTCTGACCCTTAAGCTTTTCAAGAAGCTGCGCCTTTTCCGCTTCGTCAAAGGCGAAATAGGACTTGTCCTTAACTGTAATTTCATAAAGAGGAGTTTCCGCAATAAACACCTTTCCTTCTTTTATAAGGGTAGGCAACAAGCGGAAGAAGATAGTAAGGAGCAGGGTCCTTATCTGGAATCCGTCCTCATCGGCATCGGTACAGATAATGATTCTGCGCCATTTGAGGTCGCTTAGGCGGAAGGTTGCCTCCTCACCCTTTTTGGTTTTGACCTCGACTCCGCAGCCGATGACCTTAAGAAGATCGACGATGATCTCGCTCTTGAATATTTTCTCATAGGAGCTTTTAAGACAGTTAAGAGTCTTACCTCTGACGGGAATTACCGCCTGAAATTCCGCATCTCGTCCGCCTACGCAGGATGAAAGGGCAGAGTCGCCCTCTACTATATATACCTCTCTCTTGAGGGGATCCTTGCTCTTGCAGGCAACAAACTTTTCAACGGAGCTTGAAAGGTCGTTTGATGGAGCAATCTTTTTGTTTATGATATCTACACGGATAGCCTCGGCCTTCTCACGGGAGCGCATATTAAGAAGCACCCTGTCGGCGAATTTATCTGCAATAGCCGTGTTTTCCGTAAAATAGATGGAAAGCTTTCTGCGTAAAAAGTCGCAAAGAGCTTCCTCGATAAATTTGTTGTTTATCGCCTTTTTAGTCTGGTTTTCGTAGGATGTCTGTGTGGATACGGAGTTAATAACGAGAACGAGACAGTCAAGAATATCCACTATGCTGATCTTTTCGTTCTTACCGTACTTGCCCCTGTCCTTGATATATTTATCCATTTCCGCAAGGAAGGCTCTCTTTGCCGCCTTGTCAGGTGCGCCGCCGTGCTCAAGGAAGCTGGAGTTGTGGTAATATTCAAGCCTGTTTACCGTAGTTGACGCGCAGAATGAAACCTCTGCGTTGAGCAGGTACTCATCCTTATCCTCTCGGTCACGGCCCTTTGTTTCAAGAGTCCAAAGAACGGGGGGAGTAAGGGACTGTCCGCCTGTTATTTCTCCTATATAGTCGGAAATTCCGTTTTCATAAAGGTACTCGGAGGTTGAGAAGGTCTTTGCATCAAGCTGATACTTGAGAATAAGCTTGATTCCCTTGTTCACCACAGCCTGCTTACGCAATACCTCTTTAAAATGCTCCTCGCTGATCTTGATGTCGGTAAATACCTCGATATCGGGACGCCAACGGGTAAGAGTACCCGTACGCTGCAGCTTCCTGTCCTCAATGGGGGTAACCTTTAATTCACCCACAGCCTTACCCTTTTTGAAGTGCATTTCGGAAACGGTATCCTTTTTAAAGGAATAAACGTCCATGAATTCCGATGAATACTGAGTAGCGCAGGCGCCGAGACCGTTTAAGCCGAGTGAAAATTTATAAGCGCCGTTTGCGCTGTTGTTATTGTACTTACCGCCTGCGTAAAGCTCGCAGTAGATAAGCTCCCAGTTATATCTCTTTTCCTTTTCGTTGTATCCGAGGGGGACGCCGCGTCCTCGGTCGTCTACCTCGATAGTATGGTCCTTATATACGGTAACCGTAATTACCTTACCGTAGCCCTCACGGGCCTCGTCCATAGAGTTTGACAATATTTCAAAGAAGGAGTGCTGACATCCCTCAAGTCCGTCAGAGCCGAATATTACGGCAGGACGCTTACGAACTCTGTCTGCGCCCTTTAGGGACGTTATGGTCTGGTCATTGTACTGCTTGTTTGCCATGTTTTCCTCCTGTTAGCGATTATAGACATTTTTTCTCATTATACCCATTGTAACACAGTATATTTTATTTTTCAAGTCAAACTTTATTTTGTAGGCGCGCAATGGGGAGATATCGGGACATATGCGAAAGTGAGCTTTTATTTTTCTTGACAAAGAAACCCTCTTATAGTATTATATAATAAAGCGAGTGTGCTTACCGAAAGGAAATTTAAAAAATGAAAAAATTATATTTTAAGGCTATGGAGCTTTATAAAAAATACAAGGAAATATTCTGGTATCTTGCGGTTGGAGGACTTACCACCCTTGTGGGCTACGGAACAAAGGCGATTTTTTACAGCCTTTGCGGATTTGATGCGGGTACGTCAACCGCCCTTTCTTGGGTGTGCGCCGTGCTTTTTGCATATCCCACTAACAAAATTCTTGTTTTTGAGCATAAGGCGAAAAATCTTTTTCTCGAATTTTTCTCCTTTGTTGCGTCAAGAGTGGCAACCGGCGTTTTCGACTATTTCTTTATGATGATAACAGTAGATATTTTTGAGTATAATTTCTACGTTATGATGATAATTTCAAGCGTGGTGGTGCTTGTTCTTAACTACGTTTTCTCAAAGCTTATAACATTCAGAAAGAAAAAAGAGGATAATGCCCCCGCATCAGCGGAGGAAAATGCTGAAATTACGGCAGGACAGCCATCCGAGGATGAGGGGAAATGAAGGAATTTTTTGAAAGAGAGAATATAGAGCTCTACGCTTACGTTCCCTTGAGCAAGTGTAAGATAATAAAGAAATATCTTCTTGAAAAAAACGGCTTCGGCCCGAATTCGGGAGCTATTTTGATGCTTTTGCCCTACAGAAGCGACGTAAAGCCGAGTAATCTTTCCGTTTACGCATCCGTGCGGGATTACCATAAGTATGCCGATGAGCTTTCAAAAAGGCTTTATGAATATGTGAAGATCAAATACGGCAATGCCAAATTCAAGCTTTTTGCCGACCATTCCCCCATTGACGAGGTCCATGCCGCCTGTATAAGCGGTCTTGGATTTATAGGCAGAAACGGACTTCTTATAAACGAAAAATATTCATCCTTTGTGTTTCTTTGCGAAATAGTGACCGACCTTACGGAAAAGGAGCTCGGAATTCCGCAATATGTGGAAAAAGAGCTGAGGACGTGTATAAATTGCGGAGCGTGCGCAAGGGCGTGCCCCTCAAACTGTATGGATGAAAGCGACCCCCGTCCTAAAACGGAATGTATGTCCGCCGTTACGCAGAAAAAGGGAGATCTTACGGAAAACGAGATTGCAATGATGCTGAAAAACGAATGCGTATGGGGATGCGATGTATGTCAAAATGTGTGCCCGTATACAAAAAATGCCGACACGACCCCTATTTCATACTTTAAAGAGGATATTATTACGGAGCTTACGACGGAGCTTATTGACAATATGAGTGACGAGGAATTTCTTTCCCGACCCTTTTCGTGGAGAGGAAGAAGCGTTATACGCAGAAATACAGAGCTTTTCCGTGAGGGAAAAGAACGCAGCCGCTGACGGCAGGCTTTGAGCCTTGCGGTGCGGGGACATCCCATTTTGGGAAATTTTAAATTTTCAATAAGGCTGTGCCTTTTGAGGAAAGGAGCTATATGATACGAATCCTATACGGTAAGGTCGGTACGGGAAAAAGCACCCGTATTATGGAAATGATAAAAAAGGACTGCTCGGAAAAGAAAAGATCATATCTTATAGTTCCGGAGCAGAAGAACCTTATTGCAGAGCGGCAGCTCGCTTCGTCAACGGAGCCGTCCTGCCAGCTTTATACAGAGGCAACCAATTTTACAAGACTTGCGAACAGCGTATTCCGTACCGTTGGCGGACTTAACTATAATTATATAACCAAAAGCGGTAAGAGTCTTATTATGTACAGAGCGCTTTGCGAGGTGAGGCAGTCTCTTAAAAGCTATTCTATTGCCAAGGGCAGAGAAAGGGGCGCTGTCAAGGCGTTCCTTGATGCAGTTGGTGAGCTTAAGACCTACGGCGTGACAGCCGAGGACGTGCTTTTTGTGTCCGATAAGATAGAGAATGAAAAGCTTTCTGCGCGCTTGAAGGATCTTTCCCTTGTAAAATCCGTGTATGAGAGAATACTTTATGAAAAATTCTCAGACCCCTACGACGATATTTTGCTGCTTGCAAAAAAGCTGGAGGAGTATCCGTATTTTAAGGATTCCAACGTATACGTAGACTCGTTTTACGGCTTTACAAAGGCGCAATGGAACGTAATTATGCAGATAATAAATCAGGCATCAACCGTAACCTTTGCCCTTGATATGCCTGCGGACGGAGAAAAAAGCGACTATGCAAAAATAGGCAAAACCGCTGAGCAGATAGAAAAGACCGCAAGACAAATGGGCGTTTCTTTGGAAAAGCTCTCCCTTACCGAGGACAAGCAGCATACAAATAAGGCCATAGAATATCTTTGCGATAATCTTTGGAGCTTTGACGCTCCTTCATTAAAGGAGTACGAAAAAATCACGTTAGTGACCCCACAGGATGAATTTGACGAGTGCGAGTATGTTGCGTCAAAAATAAGAGAGCTTGTTTTCAACGGAGCAAGCTATTCCGATATAGCCGTAATTATGGGTAAGGCAGACGATTATGACGGTATAATCGATATGATGCTTGAAAAATATGAGATCCCCATGTTCTTTACAAAGAAGACCGACGTAAGCGCAAAGCCCCTTGTAAAAATGGTAATGTCGGCTATTACGATCCTTGATTCCTATAAGCTGCAGGACGTATCCGATTATATGAAATGCGGATATACGGATATATCCCTTGAAAAGGCATCGGAGCTTGAGGGATATATGTACCGATGGGGAATACAGGGAAAGAGAAAATTCGAGGATGATGATTTTTGGGGCGCAAATCCGGACGGCTACGTTTTAGAGCCCACGGAGGCGCAAATAAGCGAGCTTCAGTCCGTTCACGAAACAAGAGCGCAGATCATTGACAGTCTTGCGCCCTTAAAGGATGCATTTGAAAAGAAAAAGCCGTGTAAGGATATTCTTGTGTCCCTTTACGAATTCCTTGAGAGCCATAAAATCAAAGAAAAATTGGATATAGAAATAAAGGGAGCGTCAAAGGAGGATGCCATTGAAACGGCTCAGCTTTACAACGGACTTATAAAGGCGCTTGATACGGTTTACGACGTAATGGGCGACGAGATCCTTGATCCCGAGACCTTTTTGACCGTTTTGCGCTACGCATTGGAGGGAGTCAAGGTTGGCTCCATTCCCACGGGCGAGGACAAGGTAACGGTGGGCGAGGCATCCGGAATAAGAGCCGAAAGCATTAAGCACGTGTTTATTCTTGGCGCCGTGGCGGGTAAATTTCCTGCCGACGTTACAGATGACGGCTTCTTCAGCGACAGGGATAAAATAGAGCTTGAGACCCACGGTATAACTCTTTCTTCCATGTCCGACGTACGCTCGGCGGACGAGCTGCTTAATTTCAAGAACGCCATAGCCGCAGCGTCTGAAAGCGTATGCGTTTCAGCTCCGAAATCATCACTTAACGGACAGACAAAATATGAAAAATCCATAGGATTTATCCGTATAGAGGCGCTTCTTCAGGGAATCAGGGCGGAAAGCACCCTTGATATGCCTCTTTACGACAGGATATATACGGAAAGAGTTGCAAGGGAATATTTAAGCTTTGCAAGCTCACCCACAGTCAGCGCCCTTTCCTCCGTTTTTGGAGAAAAGGCAGAGAAGATAAGCTTCTCTAATGATGAAATAACCGTTGATCGGGACAGTATAAAGGAGCTGTTTCCGAGAAGTCTTAATATGACAAGCTCACGAATAGAGTCCTTTGTGCTATGTCATTTCAAATACTATTGCGACTATCTTCTCAAGCTTCGCCAGAGTAAAAAGATATCCTTTGCATCCGACAAGGTGGGTAATCTTGCCCACGCAGTCTTCGAGGGCTTTTTAAAGATGGTCAAGGAAGATAAGCTTGATATAAAGGCTCTTACCGAGGAAGAAATAAAGGAGCTTGCGGACAGGATAATCGACAGCTACATTGACGCTCTGTGCGGAGGCGGACGCAGAAGCAACCGTTTAAACAGACTTTTCGATACCTTAAGACGGAACATATACGTTTTTCTTTACAGTATAGCAAGGGAGCTTTCCGAAAGCAAATTCACGCCGGAATATTTTGAGCTTCCCATCGGTACCGGGGCAGGCGTCGGACCTGGTCTTAGGTTTAAAATAGGAGAGGGCACTACCCTTACGTTGACGGGCATTTGCGACAGAGTGGATATTTTCAGAAAGGAAAAGGATACTTATATAAGGGTGGTGGACTATAAATCGGGACACAAGACCTTAACTAAATCCGATATGGAGCTCGGGCTCAGCCTCCAGCTTCTTATCTATCTTTTCTCAATATGCAAAATGGAGGGATGCGTGTTCCGCAGCGAGCTTGAGGGGGCAGGTACTCTTCTTCCTGCGGGCGCCTTGTATTTCCCCCTTGACATCGGCAGAGCCAAAATGAAGAATGAGGAAAGCATTGCTCTCGACTCCGCATCGGAAAAGGAAAGGGAGTCAATGGACGCCCTTATAAAGAGAAGCGGAATTTTCCTTGACGATATAGAGATACTTGAGGCTCAGGACCCAAGACTGAAGGGAGAATATATTCCGAAATATCCGTCCTTGTCAAAAACCGAGGAGGTATTTGTAAGCGCCGAGCGCTTTGAGGAAATATTTGAGCAGACAGAGGACACCGTGAGAAGAATCGGAGAAGAGCTTCTATCCGGTAACGCCTTTGCCAAGCCCCTTGAAAGAAAGGGCAAAAAAAGCCCCTGCGAATACTGCGCAAGCCGTGCGGTTTGCAGAAGGAGGAAATAATGGCAGATACAATAGCTCAAAGACAAGCCATAGAATTTAAGGGCAACGATCTCCTTATTTCAGCCGCCGCAGGAAGCGGAAAAACAACGACCCTTATAAAAAGAATAGTAGAAAACGTTAAAAAAGGCGCAGACGTGTCGAGATTACTCATCGTAACCTTTACAAACGCCGCTGCAAACGAGCTTAGGACAAGACTTACCGTAAAGCTTTCTGAGGCGCTTTCCGAGAATAAAGGAAGCGCTCATCTTAAAGAACAGGTGATAAAGGCGGGCAGCGCCGACGTTTGCACCATTGATGCCTTTTGCCTGAAGCTTTTGAGAGCCAACTTTGATAAGGTCGGCATAGACAGAGATATGCGCATCGGTGAGGAAAGTGAGCTTAACGTTCTTCGCCGAGAGGTTATGGAGGACGTTATCGACTCCTTTTACGAAAAACCCGAGGCGGACCCCGATTTCCTTGCCGTATGCGATTGCTTCGGCGACGTAAAAAATGAGGAAGCCTTGGCGGAGGCTCTTCTTGACTTGAACAAATCCCTGTCATCAACGTGGGAATCTACGGATTTCCTTTTGAAAAACAGTAAGATCGAGGGGGATTTTATAGACACTCCCTTCGGTAAGATCATTACTGACTATGTAAGAACCGTAGTGGACAGATACGAGGGAGAATACGAGGACGTTTACAGGGAATGTCTTAAGGATGAAAAGACCGTAAAATGCTATCTCCCCGCAATCGACGGCGATTTAGCCTTGATGAAGACTGTAAGGCAGCTTTTAAAAAGCCGCAGCTACAATGAAATAAAAAGCGGCTTCGAGGGACTGAAATTTATCTCTCTAAAGAGCGTCAAGGGAGAGTGCGCAAGCGATGTTGAGCTTATAAAATCCGTAAGAAACGATTTTAAGGCGGAGATAGAAGAAATCAGAAAAAAGTGGCTTAACCTTGATATTAAAGCCATTGAGACAGCCTACGATCTTAACGCTAAAATGTGCAGATCCATACACAGGGTACTGAAAATATATGAATCTGAGCTTGAAAAGCGTAAGAAGGCATATTCGATCTTTGAGTTCAACGACGTTGAGCGATACGCCCTTAAGATACTTTACAAGGAAAACGGAGAAATAAGCGACGTAGCAAGGGAGTACAGTGAAAAATACGACGAGATCTATATAGACGAATATCAGGATACGAACTCGGTGCAGGATAAGATATTCTCAGCCATTGCAAGAAAAAACAGATTTATGGTGGGGGATATAAAGCAGAGTATTTATAAATTCAGATCTGCAGAGCCCGAAATATTTGCATCCTACCGAAACAGCTTTACTCCGTACGGCTCCCATAGCGAGGACAGTAATGGAGTCAGCATATTTATGTCTAACAATTTCCGTTCCGATAAGGGTGTGATAGATTTTTCAAATCTTGTATCTGATTACACCTTCAAAAGCACAAGGGCTATACCCTATGATGAAAACGACAGCCTGATATTTTCGAGGGACGTGCCAAATGGCTATCCCCATGAAAAGGCGGAGGTGTACTTTATAAATTCGGACACGGAGGATGAGGATGAAGCCGTATCCGAGGATAAAGGCTATAATCCCGAAGCGGAATTCGTTGCAAAAAAGATAAAGACCATGCTGGATGACGGCTATCTCCCCTCGGGAGAAAAAATCAAACCGGAGCATATTGCCATACTCTTGAGGACGAGAACAAGACTTCGTGACTATATTGAAGCTCTGAACAGGCAAGGCGTGGATTATGAGTATTTAAACGAGGACAGATTCTATGAAAAGAGCGAGATACTTTTTATGCTCTGCCTTTTAAATTCCATAGATTCACCGTCAAGGGATGCTTATTTTACAGGTGCGCTCCGTTCCCACTTGTTTGGCTTTACTCTTGCTGAGCTTGTTAAGATAAGAAAAGCAAGCAGTCAATCACCCTCAATGTATGCTTCCTGCAAGGCTTACGAAAAGGATGATGAGATCAGGAGAAAGCTTGACTGTTTCTTTGAAAAAATTGAAAAATACCGTGAGGAGTGTCGAAAATTATCTGCTCACCAGATAATTTCCATGCTTTACGCAGATTTGGGATTGCTTAGCGGATGCTCGGTAACCGAGAGAAAGAACCTTATAAAGCTTTACGATATAGCAAGACGCTACGAGGGCGCATCGTATAAGGGACTCAGCGCCTTTCTCAGATATGTAGATAAGGCAAGCGCTGACACCGTGCGTGAAAGCGTAGGCGAAAAAATCGGTGAGAGTGTACAGATAATGACGGTTCACGCATCAAAGGGACTTGAATATCCCATATGCTTCCTTTGCGATACGGGCGCAAGATTTTTACTCAAGGACCTGACAAAGCCTCTGCTTTTTGAAAGACGGGTTGGCGTTTGCGGAATAGTATCCCGTGACGGCGGCCTCGTAAAATATGATACGCTTATCAGAAAATGCGCCGCTATGGCTATACGAAACGGACTTTGCGAGGAAGAAATGAGAAAGCTTTACGTTGCTTTGACAAGGGCAAAAAACAAGCTTATCGTTACCGCAAAGGTAAAGAACCCCGTTAAATATCTTGAAAAAATGAAGCAAAGCGCAGCCCATCCGTCGGAGCACGCTCTTTTAAAGACCTTAAAGGTGGCAGACTTTATTGCGGGAGCCTGCGCTGAGCAAAAGGATTTTTATACCCTTAATATAATTGACGGCGAAAACGATATGGAGAGCTGTCTGAAAAAAGAGGAAAACGAAACGTATTTTTCAGAGGATGAGGCACTTGCAATTGAGAAAATATTGAGAAAACGCTTTGAGTTTAAATACGAAAAGGAATACCTTAATAAAATTCCTTCAAAGCTTTCGGTTTCAAAGCTTACCCCCACAGTCCTTGACGGAACGGAGAATGAGGAAATCGACCAAAACATTTCCATCGACACTCTCCCCGCATTTTTAAATGGCGGAAGCTCGAAAAGGACGGGTGCGGAAATCGGTACGGCAACCCATTTGTTTATGCAGTTCTGCGATTTTGACTCCCTTGAAAAAAACGGAGCGGAATTTGAGCTTGCAAGGCTTTATGAAAGGGGCTTTATTTCGGAAACGGTCCGTGATCTTGTGAATATAAGGCATATAGAGAGCTTTGCAAAATCCGAGCTGTTCAAGAGCCTTAAGGCTGCAAAGTGGATAAAAAGAGAATTTCGCTTTAACGTGTTCCTTGACGCTTCGGAGTTTTCAGCGGATGCGGCTCTGTCCGATGAGCGGGTGCTTGTTCAGGGCGTTATTGACTGCTTATACGAAAACGAGAACGGAGATATCGTTCTTGTGGACTATAAAACGGATAGCGTTAATGAAGAAAATTACCGCTCTGTATTACTGAGCCGTCACAAAAATCAGCTATCGTATTACAAAAAAGCTTGCGAAATGATGCTTGACAGAGAAATTTCGCAGGTGCTTCTTTACAGTATCCCCGTTTCAAAAAGCGTGGAAATAAAATTCAAGGAGGAAAAATGAAGGTAATAGTTTGTCTTGACGAAAGACGAGGAATGATGTTCAATAACAGACGTCAGAGCAGAGACAGTGTTCTCATAGAGGATGTTGTGAAGGACCTTTGCGGGGAAAAGCTGTTTATTTCCCCCTATTCCGAAAAGCTTTTTGAAAATGCTGACGTCAAGCTTAAAGTGAAGGATAACCCCTTAAAGGCTGCAAAGCGGGATAGCGTGTGCTTTATCGAAAATTGCTCGCTTGCGGATTTTAAGGACGAGATCGACGAGGTGGTAATTTATCTTTGGAACAGACATTATCCCTGCGATTTCTATTTTGATTTGAATATGGAGGGCTATACTCTTAAGTCTGTGACTGAATTTGAAGGCTCTTCCCATGAAAAGATTACCAAGGAGGTATATATTAAATGAAAAGAAAGCTTTTATCAGTCATAGCCCTGCTTTTAGTGGTTGTGATGTCACTTACGTCCTGTCAGCTCCTTGACAGCATACTCGGAAACGACGACACTCCCACTACGGGCGGCCCGTTAAACATAGTTGTAAACGGTGAAAAAATCCCATCCTTTGATAAGAAGGCGTACGTAAACGTAAACGGCGGCGTTCCCACCTTTACAGAGGAGGAAATAACCACAAAGTCCTATGAATTTTACAGTGAGCTTGATTCTCTCGGCAGATGCGGTGTTACCCACGCATGCATAGGTGTCGACTTGATGCCCACCGAGGACAGAGAGGAAATCGGCTCCGTTACTCCCTCAGGCTGGAAATACAACGGCAAGAGCAATAATAACAAGTATGATACAAAGCTTGTTGAGGGCGGATACATATACAACAGATGCCACCTGATAGGCTTCCAGCTTGCAGGTGAAAACGCCAACAACAAAAATCTTGTAACAGGTACAAGATATCTCAATATTGAGGGTATGCTCCCCTTTGAAAATATGATAGCCGACTACGTAAAGGAAACAAAGAACCACGTTATGTTCCGTGTAACTCCCATTTACGACGGCGATAATCTCGTTCCCAGCGGCATTCATATGGAGGGCTACTCTGTGGAGGATGATGGCGACGGTATCTTCTTCAACGTATTCGCATACAACGTTCAGCCCGGCATAGAGATCAACTACGCCACAGGCGAAAACTGGCTGTCAGGTGAAGCGCCCGAGCCGGAGGATGTAACAACCCAGAATCCTGATACAATAACCTACGTTCTTAACAAAAACAGCAAGAAATTCCACAAATCAGGAAGCAGCTGTGGCAATGACATCAAGCCCGAAAACAGAGAGGAAAGAACGTGCAACCGCCAAGTCCTAATAGATGAGGGGTATAGTCCTTGTGGCACCTGCAAACCTTAATCGGTTTGCCTCGCAAACCGATTAAGGTTTGCAGAACGCTTCTTCCTCGAAGAAGCATAAAACTTACGCCAAGCGTAAATATCACTACGAAGTAATATCACTTTGCGAAGCAAAATATAACTAAAGAGCATAGCAAAAAGGAAGATGCAAACGCATCTTCCTTTTGAGCTTTATATTTACTTTTGCTGTATTAAAACGTCGCAGACAAAGCTGTCGGTTGGCTTTGGCAAAAGCCCGTTTTTCTGACCGTATATCATTATATTGGGATACATACCCGCAAATACACCTTGACAAAACCTGTCTACATCATTACTTAAATGTTTGGGAAATAGCTTTTTATAATCCCTTATAAAATTATCAACTATGGAGGAATATTCCTGCATTAACGGAGCAAGATGCTTGTCGGCTATTTCATAAAATTCAGAAATTTGCTCCTTGTTAAAGGCGGGGGTAGTAATAAAAAACTCTCCATTATCTCTCCTAATAATATATCCTTCATTTATTGCGTTGGAAAGAGAGTCTATATCCTCTGTTTTACCTGTGGTAATAAGATCCTCACATACGTTGATGTAGTAATCATACATCATAGTACGCCAGTTAGTGTTAAGCAGGCTCATGTTGTAGCAGGTGTGTGAATAAGTACCGCGGCTTCCGAAATTGCCGCAATTTTGTTCACCTATGCCCACTCGTTTATATTTTCCTGTTTCCATATAGCCGATATAGTTCCATCGGTTTCCGTCGTATTTTACGTCAAAGTCAGGGAATTGCAGAGTGCAGTATTTCCACGAAGCGTACTTGAACGCAAGGATTCCGTACAGATAGAGAAGCTCGGTTTCATTCTTTTCAGCCTTGTAAAAATCGATTAGGGAAGCTTCGTCGGCTATGTTTAGTATAGCGTTTACAAGTCGGTCTGCAATGGGAAGCAAAAATTTTTCCGTGTTTTCCTCGCAGAACATACCGTATTTGTCTGTAAAAATTATAAAATTGGTTTGGTATTTGCCCTTTACGGCTTCAATTACCGCTTCGCGCTTAAGAAGATTATCCATTCTTTCTTCGATAAAGTACGCGGGTACGCCACAGAGCTTGGAAATATCCTCTATGCCGAGGGGCGCTTCATAGCAATAATATAAAATATTTTGTGAAAGAGCATCGTTAATATAAGCTTCGGGAAAGGGGATTCTTTTTCCGTCATAATCTCCGCTTCCGTAGATGCCTATGTTAAGCTTTTTTGGATATAATGCAGTTTCGTTCATTTCGTTAAACTCCCTTTTCAATTTTTTTCGAGCCTCATACAGTCGCCACGTAACAGTTCCTTTTGGAACGTTAAGTCGTTCGGATATTTGCTCAACGGAAAGGCCGTCGTAATAATGAAGAACGATAATGTCACGGTACAAGGCGGACATCATAGCTATTTTAGTCCGCAAGGAGTCATATATTTTTTCTGAGTCGTTGAAATATTCATCCTCATATATAGGCTCCTGTATAGAGTTATAGGAATACATCGCGCGTTGCTTTCCCATATACCTTCTGAAGCTTTTTGTTACATTTGCCGCAATTCTCCACAGCCAAGGCTCGAGCTTGCTTTCATCCTTAAGCTTGGGAAGCTGCTTTACAGCGGTAAATAGTATCTCTTGCGAAAGCTCGTCAGCCTCGTCATAAGAGAACGTATGGTTTATGGCATAGCCGTAAACCTTGTCAATATAAGCCTCTAAAATTTCGTTTGTCATTATCCTTCTCACCGCCTTTCGCTAATAAAGTGTCAAAGGAAGCGTTTT
>JAFVYY010000080.1 GCA_017508405.1 Clostridia bacterium | reverse complement strand
CTTTTGCCAACGTCTCTTATCCTAAAATTTTACAAATAAATTAATGTTTTATATTTAAAAATTGAGGACGGATTTTACTCCGTCCTCGCCTTTTTGTTTGTTATTCTTTGTCATTTTGTGGACTTGATTTCCAGACAGAGAACCGTCCCCTGTCTGCACCCTTAACTGCCGTTGCAAGTTCTCTTCCGTTCTGCCATGTAAATGTGTAGCTTGAGCCGTTATTGTAGCTTAAAGGATTGCCTATTCTCTGTAACTATATTCTATCATATATATTAGTTCTTGTCAATATAGCCGACATACGGTGTTCTTGTCCTATCATAGGGCAACGTATCGATTGGTCAATCCCTCGGTTTCTTTTGCTTTATTTTTTAAGAATTTCATCAAGGTAGGCTTTCAGCTTTGGAACGTCTCCGTCGAAAAGATATCCGTTGATTCCAAACTGATTTGCGCCGTTTATATTGTCTTTATTATCATCTACAAAAACGGTTTCTGACGGAAGAATTCCGAAGCTGTTGCAGAGATATTCGAAAATTTCCCGACTTGGCTTTACTATGCCTATTCTTGCAGAAAAGACAAAGCCGTCAAAATCACTAAGGCACGAAATCTCGTTTGCGTGGTCGGCAAAGTAGTGCGAAATGTTGGAAAGTAGCAAAATTTTGACACCGTATGTGTTTTTTACATACGAAACAAGATCTGCCATGCCGTCAATTTCCGGAATGTTGTATATCCAGTTATAGAAAATGGTGTCAGCAACATCCCAAAGTCTTTCCGGTAGTCTTTTGCGACACTCCTCCAAGGTTTTTTCTCCGGTGATGGTGCCTGCGTCCAATTTATCCCAGTAGAGTCGGTCAAAAACCACTTTCTCAAGAAGAGCTGCATCCTCCTTATCCTCTACGTATTTTCCAACCATATATGAGGGCTCAAAATGAACCATTACCTGTCCGAAATCAAACACTACGTTTTTAATACTCACGAGCTGTACCTCCTTCGATTTGTTACGTTTATTTTATCATATTACATCTTTATTGTCAACCAAAAGTCCTTGCCTGTATTGACAAAGGAGTAATTTGGTTATATAATTTTATTGATTAAACTTTTAAAGGACTTACTATGAAGACGTTTCAACCTAAATTCTTTTCTATTTTTAAAAATTACAGTAAGAAAAAGCTTGTAAATGACGTTGTGGCAGGCGTTATTGTTGCAATCATTGCCTTGCCCCTCTCCATTGCTCTCGCAATAGCATCGGGAGTTGGTCCCGAGCGAGGCCTTTATACAGCTATTTTCGCAGGCTTTACTATTGCCCTCCTCGGCGGAAGCAACGTTAATATTTCAGGCCCCACAGCCGCTTTCGCAACCATGGTAGCAGGTATAGTTGCCACCGAAGGAATAGAGGGTCTTGCAATTGCAACCGTCCTTGCCGGAATCATGCTTGTGCTTTTTGGCGTATTCCGTCTCGGCTCCCTCATTAAATATATTCCCTATACCATCACAACGGGCTTTACGTCCGGTATTGCCGTAACCATTGTTATAGGTCAGCTAAAGGACCTTTTCGGTATTACCTACAAGGCGGGTACTAATCCCATTGAAGCTCCCGAAAAGATAGCCGCTCTTTTTGAGAATATATCTACATTTAATTATCAGAGCTTTCTCGTTGGAGCCGTTGCCCTTGCAATCCTTATTGCTTGGCCCAAAATAAGCAAAAAAATTCCCGGCTCCCTTGTAGTTGTGCTTATAGGCGCTCTGGCGGTGGGACTTCTCCCCATCGGGGTAAATACCATCGGTGATCTTTACAGCATTTCCTCATCCTTCCCCACGCCATCCGTTCCCACTGTTACTATGGAAAAGATAATTCATCTTATTCCAAGCGCCTTTACGATTGCTCTTCTTGCATCTATTGAATCCTTGCTCTCCTGTGTTGTATCCGACGGAATGATTAACGACAGACACAATTCCAATACGGAGCTTATTGCTCAGGGCGCAGGTAATATTGTTTCCGCTCTCTTTGGCGGTATCCCCGCCACGGGTGCCATTGCAAGAACCGCCGCAAACGTAAAGAACGGCGGACGCTCCCCCGTTTCGGGAATGGTACACGCAGTAGTTCTTCTTCTCGTGCTTCTCGTTCTTATGCCTTACGCTTCATTTATTCCAATGCCGGTTATTGCCGCTATTCTTATAATGGTAGCTTACAATATGTCCGAATGGCGTAAATTCGTAAAAATATGCAAATCCGCCCCTGTGTCCGATATTATAATTCTTGTAGCCACCTTCGTTCTGACGGTTGTATTCGACCTTGTGGTTGCTATTGCAGCAGGCCTTATTCTTACCGCATTTATCTTCCTTAAAAAGAGCGCTGACAGCTCACAGGTGCGTGAATGGGATAACACGGGATATGCGGGCAGAAAAAAGGAAATCCCCTACGGAGTGGTTGTTTATGAAATAAACGGCCCTATGTTCTTCGCTACAACGGACAAGTACCTCAATTTCCCCATACACAAGGATACGAGGATAATGATAGTCAGAATGGCAGGCGTTCCCTCTATGGACAGCTCGGCGGAGAGCAGTATCGAAAATCTTTGCTCCTTCTGTAAGCATCACGGAGTGGAGCTTATCTTCTCCCACGTAAATCCTCAGCCTATGGAGCTTTTCCGTAAGTACGGTATTATAGATGAAATAGGCAAGGACCGATTCTGCGACAATATTGACGACGCCATTGAAATGGCATCCACTCTTTTAAAAATGGAAGAAATTCCGACCGTTGAAGAGGTTAAATAACAAAAAAGAGCAAATCGCCAAGCGATTTGCTCTTTTGAATTATTTTGCTTTCTTATCAACGGTGATAACGATCTTGCGGTTTTCGTCATAGCCTACGGAGTGGGTGGAAACACCGTCGATCTTCTGAATCTCTGAGTGAATGATTCTTCTCTCATATGAGTTCATGGGGTCAAGATGAATGCTTCTGCCACGCTCAAGCGCCTTATTAGCCATCTTTCTTGCAAGGGCACGGAGAGTTTCTTCTCTCTTTGCTCTGTAATTTTCAATGTCAACGATTACCTTTACGTATTCCTTATGGTCGGAATCGCTCTTTCTTGCGAGGCAAAGGTTTGCAAGGTACTGTACTGCGTCAAGAGTCTCACCGTGGTGACCGATAAGGTTGGACGCATCCTCGCCCTCAATGGTAACAAGGCGGGAAACGTATCCCTCCTCATTCTTCGTAAGGTCACCGATAACCTCACACTTAAAGCCGATATCGGCAATAAAGGTCTTCAAGAAATTCATAGCGATAACCTTTTCATTTTCGGTTACCTTGATATCCTCGTTCTTAAGGGGCTCTTTTTCAGGCTTAGGCTGCTTGGGAGCCTTTTTCTTTTCCTGCTTGGGAGCTGCTGTCTTTTCTGCGCTTTCAGCCTTCTTCTCGGGCTTCTTAGCTTCAACAGGCTTCTTCTCCTGCTTTTCCGCTACGGGTGCGGGCTTCTTAGCCTTGGGAGCCTCAATTGGCTTTTCAGCCTTGGGAGCTACAGGCTTTTCAACCTTTTCCGCTTTAACTTCCTTTGCGCTTCTGTCCTCCTTGCCGTCATCAACGGTTACCTTGATCTCTGCAAGCACGGAGCCGATTCCAAGGAAGCCCTTCTTACCGGGATTTATAATCTTATCCATGGTAATTTCGCCAAGGGCGGAATAAAGGTCAAGAGCCTTTTTATAAGCTTCATCAACTGTTTTAGCTCTTACAATATATTCAAATTTCATGGGTTTAATCCTTTTTAAATCAAATTAGTCGTCAATGTGGTGGAGGGAACGGATTCCAAGCTCCTCATAGTTTACGTTCTTATACGCCTTGGGATTGCCCTTCTTACCCTTAAGAGCCTTCTGAGCGTTTTTGTAATCCTCCTCAGTAAACTCGGGATAGGGCATAGCATAATGGAAGAGTGTCTGCTGACCGATAGAAAGGATTGTTCTGAAAATCCAGTAAATACCGATAGCTGATGCAAAGCCGAAGGTAATGAACATTGTCATAAGGGGAAGGATGTAAAGCATCATCTTCATGGAGCCCATACCGTTAGCCTGCTCCTGCATAGGACTCTGGTAAGCAAATCTCTTTGAAAGGAACTGTGAAAGGTACATAAATCCAAGGTTGAGAATGGGAACTAAGATAAGAAGCCACGCTCCGCCTCCGAAAAGTCCTTCCTTAGGTGTCATACCGAGGTCGACACCGAAAAGTGTCATATTGGGAAGAGCCTCGACACCGCCGAGCTCTGTAATAGCTGTCTGCGCATCTGCAGAAAGCTTACCCCACGCTTCAGCACCGCCGTTTCTTAAGCTTGCAATAGCGGAAATCTGCGCTGTTGCGGATTTTGTATCAATACTGAGAGCCGTACAAATCGCATTGCTGAGATCTGCCGTAAGTCCGCTTACAAATTCAAGGGGACGAATAACTACTCTGTAAAGGGGGAAGATAATAAGCATCTGGAGGATAAGGGGAAGACATCCCGCAAACTGGCTGTATCCCTCTCTCTTGTAGAGGTCCATTATCTCCTGCTGCATCTTCTGCATTGTAACTTTATCGTTTCTGCCGCGATATTTGTTACGGATAGCCATTTCCTTGGGTCTTAAGCTAGCCTGCTTAACCATATTCTTCTGCTGCTTAATTCCGAGGGGGCACATAAGCACCTGCATAGCAAGGGCAAATAAAAGTAATGCAACTACGTAGTTGTTTGAGAGCCAATAGCAGCCTCTCATAACGTAGCCGAGTATTTTAGCTAAAAAATCAAACATTATTTTCTCCTGTATCATCCTTCATTTCCTGACGCTTAAACGTAAAGCGATCGGGAACCGGATCATAACCGCCACGGCAAAAGGGATTACATCTTAACACACGGTAAACGGAAAGAATGGTGCCTTTTATTGCGCCGTGCTTTTCCAACGCCTCCAGAGCATACTCGGAGCAGGACGGTGTAAACCGACAGGACTGCGGAAGTATGGGGGAGAGGAATTTGCGGTATAGCTTTATGAAAAATTGTAATATTTTTTTCATTGTTTATTGTTTTCAATCATATTTAACGAGTGGAAAGCCCTCGTTAATTCTCTTTTGATCTGATCCGATCCTGCATCTGTGGCGCCTGATCGGGCAACAAGGACTATAAGATAGCCCTTCTTCAAATTAAAATCCTTTTCTGTTTGTCTTAAACCCTCGCGAAGAATTCTTTTAACTCTGTTGCGGACAACTGCTCCGCCAAGCTTTTTGGACACCGTCAGTCCTATTCTGTTTACGTATTCCTTCATAGGATTGGCTATCATAAGCTTCTCCGAGCGAAGGTCCTTAAGAATATAGACAACGACGTTTTTAGTAACGAACTTCTGTCCCTTTGCGTAGGCCTTGGAGTACAAGTGGTTTTCTTTTATTGCAATATGCTTCATAGGGCTTCCCTCCTTGCAGGCCGATTCCTGCACTTGATATCACAATTTATGAACGGCTGTCGTGCCGCTTACGGCGGATATTACGCTCCGCTGCGCCGATTCGAACAAAAAAGCAGGAATCCGACCATCGCGCCGGATTCCTTACTCTATTCTGACGAATCACGTTCGTATTAACGCTGAATAAATCGGGAATTAATATGTGAGTCTTGCTCTACCCTTTGCGCGTCTTCTCTTCAATACTTTTCTTCCGTCAGCAGTTCTCATTCTCTTTCTGAAGCCATGCTCCTTCTTTCTCTGACGTTTCTTAGGCTGATAAGTTCTTAACATTTTAGCACCTCCTTAAATTTTTAAATTGGAAGCCGTATAAATACGCATTTCAAAAACCAATTTACCCTTGGATTTTAAGACAAGGTATATTATACACGCATATATATGGTTTTGTCAAGTCTTTTTTTACTTTTGTCGATTATTTTTTTGCTTTTGCGCCCCGCTTTGCATTTTTTGCGGGGGGAGTGGTTGATTTTAATGATTTGGGCTTGCCTGCTTTTACGGATTTTTTGTCATTTACAGCGCTCGTTTTTCTGTTTTTGTCCGTTTTCTTGCTTTTTGCAGCCGTGTTTTTCGGATTTTTTACAGATGCTTGAGGCGCTCCGGCCCTCATATCGGGCTTTACCAGACATTCGGGACCGAAGCCTATAAGATCCTCTCTGCCCGCCTTTATAAGCGCTTCTCTTACAAGATTTCTGTTTTCCGGACGCTTGTACTGTAAAAGGGCTCTTTGCATAAGCTTTTCCCTGTAATCGTCGGGAGAGTATACCTTTTTCATATCAAGGGGGTTTATGCCCGTATAGTACATGACCGTGGATGCAGTACCGGGAGTGGGATAAAAATCCTGTACCTGCTCGGGGTTGCAGCCCTGCGCTTTCAAATAAAGAGACAGCTCAATGGCATCATTTAAGGTACTGCCGGGATGGGATGACATAAGGTAGGGCACTAAATATTGCTCAAGACCATATTGCTTTGTCAAGGCAAAATACTTCTCACGGAATTTATCGTAGACCCTTACGTCGGGCTTGCCCATATACTTGAGGACACCCGATGAGCAATGCTCGGGCGCCACCTTGAGCTGTCCGCTTACGTGGTCACGCACAAGCTTGCGGAAGAATGCGTCGTTTTTATCCGCCAGCATATAGTCGAAGCGGATACCGGAACGGATAAACACCTTTTTTACCCTTGGCAACGCTTCCACCTGTTTAAGGAGCTCTATATACTCGCTGTGGTCGGCAACGAGGTTGGGACAGGGCGTGGGTACTAAGCATTTTCTGTTACTGCACACGCCCTTTTCAAGCTGCTGCTTGCAGGCGGGGTATCTGAAATTGGCGGTAGGGCCGCCGATATCGTGAATGTATCCCTTAAAATCGCTCATTTCCGTAATAAGCCTTGCTTCCTCAACAACGCTTTCGATACTGCGGGAGCGTACGCTTCTGCCCTGATGGAATGCAAGGGCGCAGAAATTACATCCTCCGAAGCATCCTCTGTTATGGGTTATGGAGAATTTTACCTCCGATATTGCGGGCACTCCACCCTCTTTTTCATACACAGGGTGGTAGTTTCTCATATATGGTAGAGCGTAAACCTTGTCCAGCTCCTCTCTTTCAAGAGGGTATGCGGGGGGATTTTGCACAAGCTTTTTGTTGTCGTAGTATTCAACGATGGCTTTACCGTTTATGGCATCCTGATTTTTATACTGAACGCCAAAGGCTCTTGCATATTCATAGGGGTTTTCCTTGATTTCGTTAAAGTCGAATTCTGCGGCTACGGGATAGTTAACCTCGTCCTCTCGGGAGCAAATATAGACACATCCCCGCTCGTTTCTGATTTTTTTAACGGGGACTCCCCTATCAAGGAGCTTTGCAAGCTTAAGAATTATGCTCTCTCCCATACCGTAGGTAAGAATATCCGCACGGGAGTCTACAAGCACGCTTCTCCTTATCTTATTATCCCAATAATCGTAATGGGCAAAACGGCGCAAGGAAGCTTCAAGACCGCCTATAATGACGGGAATATCGCCATACGCCTCACGAATTCTGTTACAATACACTATTACCGCACGGTCGGGACGCTTGCCCATTTTTCCTCCGGGGGAGTAATAATCGTAGGAGCGCTTTTTCTTAGAAGCGGTGTAATGCGCCACCATTGAGTCGATATTGCCCGCACTTACAAGGAATCCAAGCCTCGGTCTGCCGAATCGTTTGAAATCTGCGCAGGATTTGTAATCGGGCTGCGAAAGCATAGCAACCGTAAATCCCGCATCCTCTAAAACTCTTGATATAATAGCCGCGCCAAAGGAAGGATGGTCAACGTAGGCATCACCTGACACGTAGACAAAATCCACCTGTCCCCAGCCGCGCGCGTCACATTCCTCTCTGGTTATGGGCAAAAATTCTTTTCCTATCATTTTTCCGTCCTTTAACGATGAATTATTTTCTTTTATAATATACCACAAATATGTTAAAATGTCAACTTTAAAAGGACACAGGCGGATGCCTGTGTCCTTTTTGATTATATGGTTTCCGTTTTAGGTCTTTGCATTTTTCTTATAATAAGTGTATGAAGCTTAATTATTCCCTTATGTGCGAAGTAAGCGGCAAAAAAGAGCGCCTCAACCAATACGATAAGTAGGACAAGACGTCCCCAAACGTTTGGAGCTATCCTTACAAGGATATCCATAATCGATCCGCCGCCATCCATAGTTCCTACCGCAAGGTAGAGATAGTTGGGGGAGTATTTGGGATCGGTCGATGCCACAAGGGACGGTATATTGAAATTGCATATCATAGCAAAGGTAACAAGTATTGTCATAAAGCCCGTCGCCTTTATAATTCCCGTAAGCTTGGGACGGAAGCTGTGAACGAAGGTCATATAAAGCACGGAAAGAGGGGGTATGATATGCTCCAGCCAATACTGATAATATCTGTAATAGCTGGGACCTGTGGTTGAAATTACCGCAGGAGTAAGAAGCGGAAACAGTCCAAGAGTGAAGCAAACGTAGAAGCAGATGGGATAGAGGAATTTACTCTTTTTAAACATCATAAACGCCGCTAAAATACAGGTCCATCCGCATACCTGTAAGGGGAATTTGTCAAGCATATTATGCTCTGCCAGGTTACCCGGTCCTACGTATACAAGACGCCAATAATAGGACATCTCACAAATTATCATAGCTACAGCCATACCAAAACGAAGGTTACCCTCATGCTTCCAATTCCTTATTTTTTCACGGTAACGAAACAGTAAGTATATTGCTACTACGAAAATAATCAACGGAGCAAAATGAGCAAATGACCAATACTTGAAGTCGCCCTTTTCACCGTAACCGAAGAAGCCCTCGCTGAAAAAGCGCGCCCAGACCTGATTCTCCATAATTCCTCCAAAATACAATTAGTGATTGCCGAATTTTTATGAAAATATTTTATCACCTTTATTATGAGTTTTCAATGTGTAAATTGCACAAAAATTACAAAATATCCACCATTTTACACTTTATAAGTATAGCAAAAGCCTCAATTCGGTAAAAATTGAGGCTTTTGCTGTATAAATGTTCGAAACAAATAGCAATGCGGCAATATTACCCAAATGCTCCGTAGTGAACAAGATAGCCAAATGACGAGTTAGACAAGGGGCTCCTATCTCTCTGTAGTACGATAAAGCTTTAGAAGCAAGTGCTTCTAGGCGCACCGCAGGTGACGGCTGATGGCTATCTTACGATAGTCGAGATCTTAGACGAGGAACAACGTAGCATCACGCCACTCCTTGATTATCTCCCGTAGTGAACTAGGGAAAAAAGAGCAAGAAAGACAAGGCGCACTGCAGTCTAAGGGCGATGGCTATCTTTTGATAGTCGAGATCTTAGACGAGGAGCAACGAAGTATTTCGTAGCTATTTTTTACCTAGAGACCTCTTGCATTTCGAAGGCTTCCAATATATCCCCTTCCTTTATGTCATCAAACTTTTCAAGTCCGATACCGCACTCGTAGCCTGCTGCTACTTCCTTTACGTCGTCCTTGAAACGGCGGAGGGATGAAATCTTGTCTTCGAATATTACTATACCGTCACGGAGAACTCTGATCTGTGAGGATCTTGTAACCTTACCGTCCTGAATGTAGCTTCCCGCAATGGTTCCAACGTTAGGCACTCTGATGGTCTGACGAACCTGAGCGTGACCGTTGATCACTTCCTTGAAGGTAGGAGCAAGCATACCCTTCATAGCGGCTTCGATCTCCTCTATGATCTCGTAAATAATTCTATGTGTTCTTATATCAATGTTCTGTCTTGCGGCAGAGTCAAGAGCGCTCTTGTCGGGACGAACGTTAAAGCCTACAATAATTGCATTGGATGCAGCTGCAAGCATTACGTCGCTTTCTGTAATACCGCCAACACCCATGTGGATAACGTTAACCTTAACCTCTGCATTGGAAAGCTTAACGAGGGATGATTTAACTGCCTCTGCGGAGCCGCCAACATCAGCCTTAACGATAATATTGATTTCCTTAACGCCCTCGCTGATCTGACTGAAGAGATCATCAAGATTGAGCTTAGCGTTAGCCTTGAAAATTTCTTCCTTAGCCTTCTGCTTTCTCTGCTCTGCAAGAGTTCTTGCCATCTTCTCGTCCTCAACTGCGTTGAATTCGTCACCTGCCAAGGGAACCTCGTCAAGACCTGTGATTTCAACGGGAACGCTGGGACCCGCAAGCTTAAGAATCTTACCCTTATGGTCCGTCATAGCTCTTACGTGGCCAACCGCAGTTCCTGCAATAACAACGTCACCGCTCTTGAGCGTACCGTTCTGTACAAGGATAGTTGCAACGGGACCCTTACCCTTATCAAGCTTAGCTTCAATTACAATACCCTTTGCACGGCGGTTGGGGTTAGCCTTAAGCTCCTTAACCTCGGCAACAAGAAGAATTGTTTCAAGAAGGTCGTCAATACCCATCTTTGTATGAGCCGAAACGGGAACGCAGATTACGTCGCCGCCCCACTGCTCGGGAACCAAGTCGTATTTTGTAAGCTCCTGCATGATCTGGTCGGGATTTGCAGTAGGCTTATCCATCTTGTTGATAGCAACGATAATATCAACGCCTGCCGCCTTAGCGTGGTTGATAGCCTCAACTGTCTGAGGCATAATACCGTCGTCTGCCGCAACTACGATAATTGCAATATCCGTAGCCATAGCACCGCGGAGACGCATAGCTGTAAAGGCTTCGTGGCCGGGAGTGTCGAGGAATGTAATATCCTTACCGTCAATATTAACGCTGTAAGCACCGATATGCTGTGTAATACCGCCTGCCTCACCTGTTGTTACGTGTGTGTGTCTGATAGCATCAAGAAGAGACGTCTTACCGTGGTCAACGTGACCCATTACGCAGACAACGGGAGCGCGCTCGCGAAGGCTATCCTCTGTATCCTCGCTCTCGTCAAAGAGCTTCTCTTCAATTGTAACGACAACCTCTTTTGTAACCTTTGCGCCAAGCTCGTCAGCCATAAGGTATGCGGTGTCGTAGTCGATTACCTGATTTACGGTAGCCATTACACCCATCATCATAAGCTTTTTGATAAGCTCGCTTGAAGAAACCTTCAAACGGGATGCAAGCTCACCAACTGTGATCTCGTCGGGAACGGTAATGGAAAGCTGAGTATTCTTCGCCTTTTCGAAGGCTGCGCGCTTCATCTTTTCCATAGCGCTCTTTTCCTTGTCCTTCTTACCGTAGGCATCCTTGTTATTCTGCTTCTTAAGCTTCTGCTTATTTGAGCCGTAGTTGTCGTAGCTGCCGAAGCTATCAAGCTTCTCATCATATTTAGAAAGGTCAACGGATGAAACTCGTGTATCAACGACACGGGTTGCGCCCGTTTTCTTCTTTATCTCGATTACGTTTGATTCGGGCTTGGGCTGCGGCTTGGGCTTAGGTGTGAATCTCGGACGGTTATCCTCTCCGTCGTCACCGAAGCCTCCCTGATTAAATCTGCCGTTATCACGGTTGAAATCCTTATTGAAGGGCTTTCTGTCAAACTGAGGACGCTCTCCCTGAGGCTTCTGCTGATTAGCTCCGTCTCTTGAAAAATCCTTGTTAAAGGGCTTCTTATCGTTTCTGTCGAACTGAGGACGCTCTCCCTCTCGTCTCTGTTGATTTGCGCCCTGAGGTCTTTGCTGGCTTCCGCCGTCACGTCTCTGCTCAAATCTGTCGTTTCTCTGAGGTCTGTCCTGTCTCTCGGGCTGTCTTTCGGGCTTCGGCTCTGTCTTCACCTCGGGCTTAGCCTCCGTCTTAGGAGCCGCAGGCTTTGTATCCGCCTTTATTTCGGGCTTGTGCTCAACCTTGGCTTCCTGCTTCTTTTCCTCCACGGGCTTCTTTGCTTCAACAGGCTTTTCTATCTTCTTTTCTTCCTTTTTAGGCTCTGCCTTGGGAGCTGCGGGCTTTTCAACCTTCTTCTCCTTCTTTTCTCCCGCTTTGAGATAATCCTCTATCTTGGTCTGATTATCAAGGGTGATTTTGTTTACTACTGTGTTAATAACGGAAATTTCAACAGACTCGCCGATCTGGGCGGAGCCGAGAAGTCCGGAATCCTCAATTATTTTGGTAGCATCCTTTATATCAAGACCGAAGTTTTTTGCAAAATCCTTAACTTTTATCATATCTGCCATATCGTTTACCTCTTTTCCTTTAGATTAAGGGTAGTAAGTTCATTTGAGAAATTTGAATCGGTTACTCCGAGAGCGCATACCGCTCCCATTTTTCCTACAGCATTACCAAGCTCCTCGGAGGAGAACTCCGTTTTGTAGCATTGAACGCCGTAAAAGGCACATTTATCGGTTATTTTCTTTTCAGTATTTGATGAGGCGTTTTCGGAATAGAATACCGCAAGAACCTTTTTGTCCTGCAATCCCTTTATGACCATGGGTGTTCCTACGATCACAGCTCCCGCTCTCTTACAAAGTCCAAGCATTAACAGGAATTTATCTGTTCTCACCGCTTATCTCCTTTGCAAGTGCCTCGGCAAGCTCGTCTGAAAGAGTTACTTCAAGATTATTTTGAATTCTTTTTGACTTTATAGCCTTTTTAAGGCAAGCCTCACTTTTACAGATATACGCGCCTCTGCCCGATTTCTTGCCTGTTAAATCTATACACACGTCTCCTTCAGGAGTGCGTACAACTCTTACAAGCTCTTTTTTAGGGAAGGACTCCATACATCCAAGACATTTTCTTAGGGGTATCTTCTTTACCTTTGTATTCTCCATGAACTGTCCTTTCTCTTTTACTCGCTCTTGATATCTACCTTATATCCTGTGAGTTTTGCAGCCAAACGTGCGTTCTGACCCATTTTTCCGATAGCCAAGGAAAGCTGATCGGGGGCAACTGTTACGCTGGCAGTTCTGTCGTCTATCATATCAACGCTCTTAACCGTTGCGGGTGAAAGAGCCGCCTTTACATATTCCGCAGGGTCGTCGTTATAAGGGATAACGTCGATCTTTTCTCCCTTAAGCTCGTTTACGACAACGGAAATTCTTGAGCCTCTGTTACCGATACAAGCACCAACTGCCTCAACGCTCTCATCTCTTGAGTAAACGGATATCTTTGTTCTTGAGCCGGGCTCACGGCAGATGTTTTTAATAATTACGGTTCCATCCATAATTTCGGGAACCTCTGTTTCAAAAAGGCGCTTAACAAGGTCTGGGTGAAGTCTTGTAAGATTTACAAGGGGACCCTTAGCCTCGGAATTAACCTGTGTTGCAAATACCTTGATTCTGTCGTCAACCTTAATTACCTCGCCGGGGATCTGCTCTGTCTTGAGAAGAACAGCCTGTGAAATGCCGGTGTCAACAACAACGTTACCTGTGGAATCCTCAACCTTTGTTACGATGGCGGAGATCATTTCGCCCTTCTTATCCTCGTATTCTCTTACCATACGGCTTCTTTCCGCCTCACGAATACCCTGAATAATAACCTGCTTAGCGTTCTGTGCGCTGAGGCGGCGGAACTCCTTGGTCTGAAGCTCGTACTCATAGTCAGCACCGATGGAGCGCTTTCTTGAACGGGTCTTAACCTTAAGTCCCTTTTCCTTCTGCTCTGCTTCAAATTCCTCGATCTGTTCCTTAGTGATTTCTGTTTGGGGATCCTCAACCTCCGCAACGATAAGGAATTTACGGTAAACCTTAATATCCTTCTTCTCGGGGTTGATAACTACTGTGATATTAGCTGCGCCGTACTCCTTTTTACAAGCTGCGGTAAGGGCTGCCTCTACCTTTTCAAGCATATACTGCTTAGGAATGTGCTTTTCCCTTTCAAGAAGGTCAAGCGCGTCAAAAAATTCGCTGTTCATTTTTTCTCTCCTTTTGCTTTATGTTAACTCAATTTTTAATAATCAAAATTCAAAATATACGTTCATCTTCGCAATTGCCTTGCGGGGGAGCGTTATCTCCTCGTCCGTAAGAAGCTGAACGCTGTCCTTATCAAAGCCCTTTAATTCTCCGACTATCACCTTAACTCCGTCAATGGGAGCATAGAGCTTGACGGTGATTTTTTCACCCATACATTTTTCCATATGCCAGTCCGTCTTGATATCACGCTCAAGACCGGGGGATGAAACCTCAAGATGATACGCATCCTCAATAAAATCATGCTCGTCAAGAACGGGGTCTATGGCTCTTGACATTCTTTCGCAATCCTCTATGCCGATACCGTCGTCGCTGTCAATTGTATAGCGAAGATACCAATCGGCTCCTTCCTTTACGTATTCAACGTCCCAAAGGGTGTATCCGAGCTCTGCGGCTACAGGCTCTGCGATCTCGGTAGCTTTTTTTACAATACTGCTTGCGCCTTTCATTATTTCACCTCACATATCCCGCAGGATGCGGCTTCACATTTAAAACCGAAGCTGATGCTCGGCGGAAGATATGGCCTGTGTCCCTCCGCCATATCCGAGCATGGACTCGGGTATTGCCTCGATTTTACCGAAAAAAATCTGCGGAGTGGGTACTCCGCAGAAGGTCAATGCTTTAATCTACCGCTATTTTAACACAGTATCTTCTCAATTTCAAGAGCTTTTTTAAAATTTTTTAAATTTTATTTTAATATCTT
>JAFVYY010000079.1 GCA_017508405.1 Clostridia bacterium | reverse complement strand
CCTCCCTTTACACAAGGGAGGCTTGGTTTTAGTCCCGCTTGAGCGGGGTTTCGTAACAAATGCATGGCTGACAGGCCAATAAAAGACGCACTTGTGCGTAGCCTGTAGTATTAGGGCTATGCCCGAAACTGAAATACCACCTGCTGTGCGGGTGGATTATTATTCAGGATTTGTTTTTAAATATTGACACGAAAAATTGCGTGTGGTAGAATTAAAGCAGTAAAACGGCGGAGGGCACAAAATGGATTTAAAAAAGCTACTTGATAAAATGAGTCTTAAGGAAAAGCTATATCAGCTTATGCAGCTTGACTCAAACGTAATCATATATGACGAAAATATGCCCGTAACGGGGCCCTTGCAGAAGCTTAAGGTGGATGAGGACTACATTTTTGAAACAGGCTCCCTTGTAAATTCCTTCGGAGCGAAAAGGACCATTGAAATTCAGAAGAATTTTATGGAAAACAGTAAAAACCGCATCCCTGTGGTTATAATGCAGGACGTTATTCGAGGATACAGAACCCTTTACCCCATTAATTTGGGACTTTCCTGCTCCTTTGATATGGAGCTTTGCGAAAAATGTGCGTCTATGGCGGCGAAGGAAGCAAGCGTTGACGGCGTTCATTTGACCCTTGCCCCCATGCTTGACGTTTCCCGTGATGCAAGATGGGGCAGGGTAATGGAAACAAGCGGAGAGGATACGTATCTTACCTGTAAAATCGCCACGGCTACCGTAAGGGGCTTTCAGGGGGATCTCGGCAAATACAAGATAGGCGCAGGCTGTAAGCATATTGCGGGCTACGGCGCTCCCGAAAGCGGTAAGGACTATAATCTCTCCGATATGAGTGAAATCACCCTGAGAGAAACCTATTTGCCCCCCTATAAATGCGCTCTTGACGAGGGCGCTATGCTGGTTATGGCAGGTCAGCAGACCCTAAACGGCATACCCTGTGTCTTAAATACCCATCTTATGAAGGATATTTTAAGGGACGAATGGGGCTTTGACGGAGTTGTGATCTCCGACTATAACTGTCTTGCAAGCACCGTTGACCACGGTTACAGCGAGGACCATAAACAGGCTGTTGAGCTTGCCATGAAGGCGGAGATGGATATGGAAATGGCAACCTCCTGCATTGTAAACTATACGGAGGCTCTTGTTTCAGAGGGTAAAGTGACTATGGAGCAGATAGACAGAGCCGTTATGCATATACTTGAGCTTAAGGACAAGCTCGGCTTGTTTGAAAATCCCTACCGTGACGCAGATCCCGAGGAGGCGAAGAGGGTGCTTGGCTGTAAGGAGCATCGTGATCTTGCCCGCATAGCAAGTGAGGAAAGCGCCGTGCTTCTTAAGAACAACGGCATTTTACCCTTTTCCGAGGACGTAGGCAGCGTTGCTCTTATAGGCCCCTTGGCGAGCGAAAAAAGAATAGTCGGCTCCTGGTGGTGCGCTTATGATAAGGATGAGACCGTAACCGTTGCCGAGGGTATCAAAAATCTGTTACCGTATGCGAAAATCAGGTACGCTAAGGGCTGCGAGCCGGAGCTTGACGCCATGGACACCTCTCAAATTGAGGAGGCAGTAAGTATAGCTAAGGAATCCGACGTAGCTATTCTTTGCGTTGGCGAGGATATGTTGGATAGCGGAGAATCAAAATCCAAAGCCTTTCTTACCCTTTCTCCCGCTCAGAAGGAGCTTATAAAGAGGGTGACCGAGGCCAATGAAAAAACGGCTGTGGTTCTGTTTACGGGCAGACCCCTTGTACTGACCGAGGAAAACAAAACCGCAAGCGCTATTCTTAATATGTTCTTCCCCGGAACAGAGGGCGGAAACGCCGTTGCTAACCTTTTGTTCGGAAAGAGCGTACCCTGTGGCAAGCTTACAATGTCATTCCCCCATAACGTGGGACAGTGCCCCGTATATTATAATCATTTTAAAACAGGAAACTACCGTACCGACGATACAAAAAGACAGGTGTTTAAGTCATCGTATATCGACAGTCCGAACAAGCCTCTTTATCCCTTTGGCTACGGACTTAGCTATACAAGCTTTGAATACTCCGACCGTAAAATAAGCGCAAACACCATAAAGAGCGGAGAAAGCATTATAGCCTCCGTTAAAGTAAAAAACACGGGTAAGTATAAGGCAAAGGAAACCGTTCAAATGTACGTACAGGACCTTTTCGGCTCCGTTGTGCGCCCCGTTAAGGAGCTTCGCGGCTTTAAAAAAATCGAGCTTCTGCCAAATGAAGAGAAAACCGTGGAGTTTGAAATTACCGAAAGCACCCTCGCCTTTGTTGGCGCCGATTGTATAAGAAAGGCTGAAAAGGGAAAATTCCGAATCTTTATAGGGGGCAGCAGCGAAATTGAGCCCTTTGCCGAATTTGAGCTTATCTGAGTATAAAATCAGCCGCTTGAATATTTACGGTATCTGCTTGAAAAACCGTTAATATAGGCAAAAGGGGAATATTACGCCGATTACTTACACCGGCGCAGTGTGAGTTATAAAGGAGAAAAATGATGGATTATTTTATTTTAGCTTTATCCACAATGCTTGCTACCGGAAAGGCTTTGTTTTGCAAGGCGTTGGGTATGGGTAATTACACAAAAAAAGAGACCGCCGTTTTGAATTTTAAATCCTTTCTTGTGGCGGCAGCGTGCGCTTTGCTTTTTGTCATAGGTAAAGCAGAACAGCTTATAAGTATATCCTCGTTTTCATTGACATTGTCGGTTATTTTCGGCTTTGTTGTTGCTTTGACACAGATAATGCAGGCAAAGGCAATGGGAACCGGAGCTACGTCCATAGTTTCTTTAATATATTCCTGCGGATTTTTAATACCGATTTTTTACGGTCTTGCATTTTTGAACGAGGGGGTATCTGCTTTTCAATGGCTCGGCATAGCTGTTTTAATAGTTGCGCTGTACCTTATTGTATATAAGGGAGGGGTAAAAAGTAAGACTCTTATATGGCTGCCATTTGCGGTAATAGCCATGATAGGCTCGGGTACAAATGCGGTATTCCAAAAAATACATCAGCTTTCCGAACACAAGGATGAGCTTTTTGTGTTCGTTGTTTACGCATTGTTTTTTTCAGCGGTATTTACGGGTATAGCATCCTTGATTATCGGGGATAACGGTGAATCAGCATCTGAAATTACAAAAAAGCAGAAAGCGTTTAAAAATATTATCATACCCTTAGGCTTAGGCATATCTGTCGGCTTACTGAACTTTACGAATTTATTCTTAGTGGGAAAGCTTCCGTCGGTGATTCATTTCCCCATCTTTAATGTGGGAAGCATGCTTCTCGCCAGCGGTATTTCGGCATTTATATATAAGGATATGCCTACAAAGCGTCAGGGAGTCGGCTTTGTTATAGGCGTTGCGGCGATTTTAATTATCGGAATACTTTAAAAGGAGCTTTGTTCTTATGTGGGAGATAAAGGGAATAGTTCTTACCGCGCCTCTTAAGGGCGAGATTGATAACGTAATAAAATTTATTGACGAATATCTTGCGCCGCGTGGCTTTAATACGGTTATTATGCAGGTGAGATATCGCTATGAATTCAAAAAGCATCCCGAGGTAACGGGATATGATCCTCTTTCCTACGGAGACGTAAAATCTTTACTGTCCGTATGCAGAAAGAATAATATTAAACTGATACCTAAGATGAATCTTATGGGGCACCAGTCGGGTATACATAACGAGCCTACCGACGGTATCCTTCACGGACACAATAAGCCCATGGCGGACGAGCCCGACGGACTTTTGCGGGCTTATCCCCAATTCGACGAGCAAAACGGTGTTGAAGAGGTATATTATTCACGCAGCATATGTTTAAGCAATCAAGAGGCGAGAGACACGGTTTGTGAGCTATTAGACGAGCTTATGGACGTATTTGAGGCAGACTCCGTTCATATAGGCTGTGACGAGGGCTTTAGCCTCGGTGTTTGTGAAAAATGCGCCGCGAAGCAAAGGGGCGAGCTTTTTGCATCTTGGATAAATGGGATAAACCGTCACGTCAGGAAAAGAGGGGGCTCAGTTCTTATGTGGGGTGACAGATTGCTTTCCTCTGAAACAACGGGATATGACCGCTGGGAAGCATCCGATAATGGCAGTTACACCGCCATTGATCTTATAGACAAGGACATTACAATATGTGATTGGCACTATAATTTCTATGAAACGTACCCGTCTGTGGACGTATTTGGCGAAGCGGGCTTTAAAATCCTTATTTGCCCATGGAGAGATAAGAGCAGCTTGGAGGCGTTTTTAAATTATGCAAAAGCTCACGATAAGGGCCATATAAAGGGAATTCTTATGACAACGTGGTGCGGCTCAGGCTACCTTGCAAGAAGACTTTTGTACGGCGAAAAGGGGAAATGGCTCCATACAGAGCAGATTGCGTCAACCGTGGAAGAAATTTTCGGATAATAATAAAAACCGCAGACACGTGTCTGCGGTTTTTTGTGTTAATTCGTTTCTTTGGGCCTTTTCAGCTTGATTTCCGAAAGGAATGCTCCCGAAAGGACGAGAACGGCGCCGATGGCCTCGAAAACGCCCATGGTCTCCTTGAGAATGAGGAATGAGAGGATAAGGGCGAGGATGGGGTCGATGTAGCTGAAGATTGCGGCGGTGTGAGCCTTAACGTCCTTAAGAGAGGAGAAATAGAGAATATAAGCAACACCTGTGTGGATAACTCCCACGGTAAGAATAAGAATTATACTTCTTAAATCAAACATATCGGAGCTTAGCTTTTCCGTAAAAAGGCTATACGGTAGTGTAATTATAAGGCTTATACCGAACTGGAATGCGGTTTTATCGTAGGCATCCACGTTTTTGATTCGCTTGTTTATGAACACAACGGTGGCGTACAAAACCGCCGCCATAACTCCGAATAGAATTCCCAAAGGATTTGCGGAGTCTACACCCGAGAAAATGCCTGAAATGAACACCATACCGAGCAAGGCAATACCAACGCTTACGATTTTTTGCGCTGTCAGACTCTCCTTCAAAACAATGGGAGAAAATAAAACTATAAACACAGGGGCGAGGTAATAGCAAAGAGTGGCGATGGAAACGTCGGTATATCTGTAAGCTTCAAAAAGTAAAACCCAGTTTGCTCCAAGAGCTATTCCCGATAGAATAAGGGGCAAAAGGTTCGCCTTTATACTTGCCACTGTATTTTTGTTTTTGCGAAAGAGTACAAAGGGCAGAAGAAAGAGGAATCCGATAGATGCCCTTAAAAACACTAAAAATCCCGAGGGGAGTGTCAGATATTTAACAAAAATACCGATACTTCCGAATATTGTCATGGATAAACAAAGTTTAATAGTAGGAATGGGGCTTTTTCTTTCCATAAAATCTCCTTTGCGTGATGATCAGTTGTTGTAAAGAAGCTTAAGAAGCTCCGCTTCCTTTTCAGGCGGCAGGGAATCTCCGTAGGGCACCTCGATACCTCTAAAATGGCTAAGGGAGGAATTGAATGCGCCGAGATCCAATACGAGATTTTCGCTTATGCCGTTGTATATTGGGATTATTTTGTTTGAAAAAGTGTTTGGAGATTTATTGTAATTGTGAAGAGCATGTCCAAGCTCGCTTTTACAGTAAATGCTGCCGAGGGAGTTGCGGGACACAACCGCAATAAATGTGCCGGCCTCCACCAGAGATTTCTTATGCTCAAAGTCATGGGATTTGTCAAGAACCTTGTATCTTATGACGTCAAAATTCTGCTCCGTAAGAAATTTTTCGATACAGTCGCCGAATTCCTTGTCGGGAGAAGCGTGGGAGCAGGAAATAAATACACGGTTTTTCTTGATAATATCGGTTATAGACTGAAGAAGCTGAACGAGAGTATCCTTAAAGGGTAATGTAATATCAATGGTAAATAGCCTTTTCGAATCGAAGCTTCTTATGTAATCAAGCTCAGTTTGTACCCATTTGGAGCTTTCGGAATTTTCACTTTTGCAGTAAATGAAAATATTCCTTGACTCTATTTCCTTCTTGATAAAGGATTCAAGGCTGACATTGTCGTCGTCAAGGCATTTAAGATGGAATAAAAGCGGCTCGTAGTCAAGCACCTCAAGGATATCACGAATCTGCCGTACCTTTTCAATATCCTTGCTTGAATGGGATAAAAACACGCTGATCCTGTTCATTTGAGCCTCCTAAAATAAGATAAGATTATTGTATCACGAACGGGAGTGTAATTCAATTGCTTTTTGCTGATTTTCTACAATTTTATAAAAATGTATTGACAGTGCAAAAAAAGTGTGATATTATATTTAGGCAAAATAGTGTGGAAAAGCACCTATCGGGAATAGAAGGCTTCCACACATAAATACGCAGGAATATCGAAGCGGTCACAACGAGGCGGTCTTGAAAACCGTTAGGCCAAAAGCCACGGGGGTTCGAATCCCTCTTCCTGCGCCAAATAAAAACGGTAGTACTCAATACGAGTGCTACCTTTTTTTATTTCCCATAGAACGAAACGGAGGGATTCGAACGGGTTGGTAGTGAATACAGTCCGGGGGACTGTAGAGCCAACCCTGACCGAGTCCGCAGACGAGAGCGATATCCTCTTCCTGCGCCAAATAAAAATGGTAGAACTCAATACGAGTGCTACCTTTTTTTATTTCCCGATAAATGAAATAGAGGGATTCGAACCCAGGCGTTAAGAAAGGTGCCGGGGGCACGTTTTAGCCGATGACCGAAGGATTTTGCAAGACACAATAAACGATACAAGCTAACTGTCTTGCAAAATTCAAGAGCGATATCCCTCTTCCTGCGCCAAAAGAAGCCTTAACCGAACACGGTTAAGGCTTCTTTAGTTCTATTTGCTACGCAAGTTCTATAGCTTCGCAGTGATATTACTTCGTAGTGATATTTGGCTACGCCAAGATATAAATTACTTTTAGCAAATAGAATATCACTGTGAACTTGTTCACAATATCACTTTTACGCAGTAAAAATATCACTTTGCTTTAGCAGAATATCACTCAATATAGTTCGACTTTCGTCT
>JAFVYY010000078.1 GCA_017508405.1 Clostridia bacterium | reverse complement strand
TGAGGCAAGCTCCATCCGTAAGGTGGGCGATACCTATTATTTCGTTTATTCAACGTTTAATCAGCATGAACTTGCATATGCGACAAGCGACCGTCCCGACGGAGGATTCCAATTCGGCGGCGTCATAATATCAAACGGCGACATAGGTTATAAGGGCAGAAAGCCCGAGGACAGAGTTATGCGTACGGGTAACAATCACGGAAGCATAGAATTTATAAACGGTGAGTGGTACGTATTCTACCATCGTCACACCAACAAAAACGAGTATTCTCGACAGGCGTGCGCAGAAAAAATAGAGATGTTGTCCGATGGAACCATTCCTCAGGTTGAGATCACCTCCTGCGGACTCAACGGCGGACCTCTTAACGGTCACGGCACGTACCCTGCGGTAATCTGCTGCGCTCTCACAAACGGAAGGCTTCCTCACGGTAAATGTGACGGAGTACCCTACATAGTGTGTAAAGACGGAGAGAGAATCCTTTCCGGAATAACGAGCGGCGATATAATAGGCTATAAATATTTTGATTTGACAAGCACGACACGTATAGGAGCTCTTGTCCGCATTGACGGAGCATCCTGTGATTCCCATCTTGAAATAATGAACGATATGGAAGGAACGGTCATTGGAGCAATCAATTTAACAGATTGCGCAGAATGGACCCTTTGCTTTACCGATATCAAGCATATAGACGGGAAAGCCCCTGTTTATTTTAAATTTTACGGTAGCGGAGAGCTTGAAATAAAGGAGATTTATTTGGGATAAATCTTATCCGTACAGAAAATTATAAACAAAAAATACTGTTGCCATATTTTCGAAAAAGGAGAATGGCAACAGTATTTTTATATATGCACTTCTTCTAACAAAATTAAGCTTCCGTAGCCGATACGGTATCTTCTTTCTTAACGTAGAGAGAGGGGATGCAGGCCTCGTATTTGGTAACGCCTACAATGGTTTCACCGTCTATCTGAAGAGCAATGGGATGGCTGTATTCAACCGTAATTTTCTTTCCGCTGAATTCATCAACCTTTTTCTTATGCTTTATATGCTCGCCCTTGAAGATGGAGGGGAATATCAAAAGTGTCTTAAGCTTGCCGCTGTCATGAATGATACCGACAGAAAGCTTTTCTTTTCTTTCCTCTCTTGTCTGGTGAGGTGTGGGAATCATACCACCACCGTAGTAGCGTCCTGACATTGTGGGGGCAAGCCAAGCCTTTTTGTACGTGTGACTTACACCGTCAACGGTAACAGTCGCGCGGGCAGGCTTATAGTGGAAAAGAAGACCCTTTATCGCAATACCCGCATAATTTATGGGCTTGCCTGTGTTTTTAGCACGGAGCTGATCTCCAACCTCACAACAGTAGCCGTCGATACCGAAGCCTACACCGTTGATAAAGCGGTAGTCCTTACCGTTTACTGTAACAACGGGAAGATCGCAAAGGTATTCGTTAATGCGAAACGGAACAGTGCCATCCACACCGTCTATATCACGAAGAAAGTCGTTACCTGAGCCTGCGGCATAATACAGAATCTCATTCTGTACGTTAAGGTCGTATATGCTGTTTGCAAAGCGGTTGAGCGTTCCGTCTCCGCCGCATACTATAATGCTGTCATCAGCATCAAGTCCGGATACGAACTCGGAATAATCGGTAATATTTGTAATGTCAAGGAATATAAGCTCCTTTTCATTATAAACCTCTTTTATTTTTTCTGCGCTTCCTTTACCTGTGTTGTTTCCTGCATGGGGATTAAAAAGAACGTAGCTCTTACTCATTTCTGTCTCCTTTTAATGTCATATGTTTGTAAACGGGTGCAAGCCCCGAAATATACGTTTTATGCGCAATTATTGCTTTTTAGGTATATCAACAATGAAAACTGTGGTGCCATCCTTGGACTCAAGTGTGATTTGCCCATTGTGAAGATCTATAATTTTTTTCACAATGGCAAGTCCGACTCCGTAGCCCTCGGCAGAATGGGATTCGTCTGCCTGATAGAATTTATTGAAAATTTTCTCTTTGTTTTCCTCCGAGATCGTCTCTCCGCAGTTGGTTATGGAAATGGAAATATATTCTTCCATATCATTGATCGTAGCGGAAATGCAGCTGTCGCAATGCGAAAATTTAATGGCATTATCAAACAGATTTATAAACACCTGCTTCATAAGCTCCTCGTTTGCTTCAACGATATGCTCGTCAAATTCAAGAGAGAAATCAAGATTTTTCTTTTCCCATTTATTTTCAAGCAGCAGAATGCAGGAGCGTATCTGCTCTGAAATATTATAGCTTGAGGTATCGGTAAGAATAGCTTGATTTTCGATTTTGGTAAGGTTTAATACACTTGTGGCAAGGTAGGAAAGACGTATTGATTCTTCCTCAATAGCACTCAGGTATTGCTCCTTTTCCTCATCCGTAAGATTACCCTTTTTGAGGATTTTGGCAAGACCCGCAATAGAAACTATCGGCGTTTTGAATTCGTGGGAAAAATTGTTTATAAAGTCGGAACGCAGCATTTCCGTATTTTCAAGCTCCTCTGCAAGAGTGTTGAATTTCAAGGAAAGCGCCTTAAACGCCATGATTCTCGAATCCGATATTTCCATACGGACCTTGTAGTTGCCCGATGAAAGCTTGTCCATGCTTTTGATGATTCTTTTAATAGGTCTGAGAATAAGCTTACTTCCGAAGAATGATGCAAGAGCGCCGAGAACAATGCTGCCTATTACCATAAAGAGAAGAGTATAGGACGTGTCGGGATTGTGCTCTCCCTTCATAACTCCCGTTTCTATAAGTATAAACGTCAGGGATGACGCAAGACCGAGCGCAACGAGGAGAAGGGCAAAAACTATAAGGGAAAGTACTATCGTCAAAGAAAAATTAAAGTTTTCATTTTTCTTTTTCAATGTGAAAAGCGGTTTTTTAATATGCTTCATATCTTCTTCACCGCCTTATATCCAAGACTGCGGACGGATTCTATCTGAAACTCGTCCCAGCCCTCAAATCTTTTACGCAGTCTGCCGATATGAACCGTAACGGTTTCCCATCCCGTTTCACTTCCGGCACCCCAGATCTCATCCATAAGCTGTATTCTTGTAAAAATTTTACCGGGGTAGGAAAGAAGCTTATAGAGAAGCATAAATTCCTTTTGAGGAAGCTCCTGTGTTTCGTTACCCCTCGTAACTGTAAAGGAGTCGTAATCAAGCACCACGGAGCCTATAACTATTTTTCTGTCATTTACTATCTTGGCACGGCGTAGAAGCGCCTTGATCCTATATAACATTTCCTCATCGTCAATGGGCTTTGTAATATAGTCGTCAGTACCAACGAGGAAGCCCTTATGCTTATCCTGAGGAAGCTGCTTCGCCGAGATCATAAGAATAGGTAAATTGTTATCGTTTTCTCTTAACGTCTTCGTAAATTCGTAACCGTCCATCTGAGGCATCATAATATCAAGCACGATAAGGTCAACGTGCTGATCTTCCATTACGTTAAGAGCGTCTATACCGTTAGTGGCAGTCAACACCTTATAGCCTGCGTCCTCGAGCACAGCTTTCAAAAACAGGCGTGTGTTTTTTTCGTCGTCTACAACAAGAATATTAAACATACATCATACCTCATTCTAATACTGTATTATACGCATAAATAATAAACTGAAAATAAACAATTCGACATTTTTTGTAAAAATCAACAAGACTTTATACTGAGCATGGCAGAGATGATATCGTATATTCTGTCCATTGAGTCGATTTCCATAGTTTCATAAGGCGTATGCAGGTCGTGAACGTTACATCCTACAGAGATCGCTTCCATTCCGTCAACTGAGCCGGTTATGATTCCGCATTCAAGTCCTGCGTGTATCAGAGTGATTTTAGGCTCTTTGCCCTTAACGGATCTGTATGCCCTCACCCAGTCTGTAACAAGGGGAGTTGAGGACGGACTTTCCCATCCGGGATATCTTTCGTGATGATGGGTGCTTGCGCCGATTGTATCAGCCAAAAGGTCAAGCTCAGCTGTGCAGCTGTCAAGATCCTTTTCAAGATAGGAGCGGGATGAAAAACCGATTTCAAGGACTCCGTCCATTGTGCGTACCTTCGCAAGATTTCTTGAAATTTTAGGTAAGATCGGGGGGACGGATCTGTACTGCAAAACTCCGTTTCTCACGGATAAGGCTTTAATGAGCTTTTTGGTATCATCAACGGAAAAGACCGTTGACGTGGTTGCTTTTTCAAGCTTTATAGAAATATTTTCATCCTCTTTTGCAGTGATAAAGCTTTTTACGTAATCGCATGCCTCATCCCAGATTTCGGGAAGCGGAGCGCTTGTGACAAGCAGCGATTCACATTCGCGGGGGATAGCGTTATCCCTGTCGCCTCCGTCAACGTAGGCAACTCTTATTTCGCCTCTTTCCGATATAAAAGAAAGAAGCTTACCCATAAGAATGTTGGCGTTTTGTCTGCCTCTGTCAATATCCTCGCCGGAGTGTCCGCCAAATAGACCTTCAATGAATATTTTGTAACCGTCAAAGCTGCCATTTTCTATCTTTACGGGACAAGTGAGTCTTGTTCTGACTCCGCCGCAACAGCCGACAATTACGGTATCCTCTTCGGCTGAATCAAGATTTATCATCTTATGCGCCGTAATATTTGAATAGTCGAACAGAGATGCGCCGACAAGACCGATTTCCTCGCCTGACGTAAAAAGACATTCAAGCTTCGGATGGGATATTTCACAGCTGTCGAGCAAAGCAAGCATAATTGCTACGCCGAAGCCGTCGTCAGCTCCGAGTGTGGTGCCGTCCGCTTTTAATATGTTGCCGTCCTGTATGAGCCTTATTTTGTCGTTTATAAAATCGTGGTTTGACGATTTGTTCTTCTCGCATACCATATCAGTATGGGCTTGTATCAGAACAGGCGCTTCGTTTTCCCGACCCTGTGTCGCTTTTTTTGTTATGAGAACGTTGCAATGCTCATCAATCAAGTAGTCCAATCCATGCTTTTCAGCAAAGTCACATATATATTTTGCGATTTTCGTTTCATTCCGTGAGCCTCTTGGAATTTTTGATATTTCCTCAAAAAAGAAAAAGGGAGCTTCATTTTTTATTCCTGTAATGTACTGTGCCATAGCGCCTCTCCGTAGTTTAAATTTTATAACTATTTTATTCCAAATCCCATAAAAAGTCAACCTTTAAAAGGAATTTATGCCTTTATAAAAGCTCTTTTGCTTGACTTTACATTGCGCGTGTGGTAAAATTTGATTATAAAGTTATTTTAAAGGAGAAAAACCATGTTTTATTTTGGAGCAGCCTACTATCCCGAGCTTTGGGATAAGGCGGAAATCGATAAGGATATCAAGGTTATGAAGGAATACGGCCTTAACTGTATGCGAGTTGGCGAATTTGCCTGGAGCACTATGGAAAAAAAGGAAGGCGAGTATGATTTCGGCCTCTTTAAATACGTTGCCGACAAGCTTTATGAGAACGGAATATATACAATTATGTGTACTCCGTCCTGCACTCCCCCCCGTTGGTTCTTTAAAAAATATCCCGACGCTCTTCGTACCGTGGCTGTTAATAATTCAAGAGAGAAGCAGCTTCACAGAGCAAGAGTTCACACGTGTAAGTCCAACAAGGATGCAAGACGCTTGAACGCTAAGATAGCTGAGGAAATGGCAAAGGCATTTGCCGACCATCCCGGTGTTATTGGCTGGCAGATAGATAACGAGCTTTTCCCCTATGACGACGGATGCTACTGTCCCGACTGCGTTAAGGGCTTCCGAGAGTTTTTGAAGGAAAAGTACGGCACGATTGAAAATCTCAACAGAAGCTGGGGAACGTACCGTTGGTCCCTCGACTATGAGAGCTTTGACGATATTGAGCCCCCTCACACGTATCAATGGGAGAATCCCAGCCGTTTTGTTGACTGGGGACATTTCCAGTGCAATCTTATTTATTCCTATACCACCGAGCAGGCGGAGGCTATAAGAAAGTATTCCAAGGCTCCCATCGGTACGGATATGATGACAAATAATTATCTCAGCTACAGAGATATGAATAAGACTCTTGACATAGTGCAGTATAACCACTATGACAACATAAATATCATGTATCGCAATATGTTTGTTTTCGATTTCCTTCGTAAGATCAAGGAGCGTCCGTTCTGGGTAACCGAAACCCTTGTAGGCTGGAACGGCGGATACTGCGCAGCAAACGATTACCATCATATTGACAGCTGCTATATGAATACCATATCCCCCATTTGTAAGGGCGGAGAAATGAATCTTTTCTGGCTCTATCGCGCTCACCCCAACGGCCATGAGCTCGGTCACGGTTCAATCGTGAATACCGCAGGCAGACCCTACAGCGTTTCACAGGGCGTTAAAAGAGCAGCGCAGCACGTTGAAAAGGCTAAGTCATTCCTTGAGAATTCCGAAATCAAGTCAAAAATTGCTCTTACATATTCAACAACAGCGGTTAAATGCTTTAAGCATGCGCCTCTTAATTCCGGCAGACTTGATCTTCATTACAGAGAGTGCCTTATTGATACGTTCCATGCTCCGTTAAAGCATTATAACGTGGACGTAATTGAAACGGATGCTTGTCTTGACGGATATGACGTTCTTCTTTCTCCCATGCTCGCAAACGCAACGGAGCTTGGATTTAAGGAAAGAGTAACGGAGTGGATAAAGAATGGCGGAACATGGATAGTCGGTCCTCTTTCCGACATTATGACGGATTACGCATCTAAGTATACCGAAGCGCCCTTCTCATTCCTTGAGGAGCTTGGCGGTGTATACACAAAATACAATATTCCCTTTGGCGATCAGGTTGACAAGCTTGTAAAGACTCATTTTACAGACAACGGACAGGAAATCAAGACATCTATCAATTATGATGCTTTCGAAACCGTTGACAGCGAGGCATTGGCAGTTTACTCCGGCGGAGAGGACTTTGACGGACTTGCAGCCATAACAAGACGTAAGGTAGGCAAGGGACAGATCATTATTCTCGGCACAGGCGTTGACGGAGATGCTCTTATTAAGCTTATTGGCAAGACTCCCATTGCGGAAGCGTCGGAGAACGTAGAGCTTATAGAAAGAAGCGGTAAGGAGAGCGGTATTATTGCCCTTGAGCTTGGCGGCAAGGACGGTTACGTGGTTCTTGATGGCGTTTACTATGATATTCTTAAGGAAACAAAGGTGTCAGGAAAGATTGAAATCAAGCCATTTGAGGCGCTTTTCTTAAAAAAAGCGGAGTAAGTGTATGAAATTTTGTGACATAAACATTAGAGATCCATTTATTCTTACTCATAACGGTAAGTACTATATGTACGGCACAAGAGCCGCAAACACATGGGAAAGAAAGCCCCTTAACACTCTTGGCTTTGATGTTTACGTAAGCTCCGATATGGAAAATTGGAGCGAGCCTAAGGAGATATTTTCATATTTTCCGGGCTTTTGGGGCGATACTCAGTATTGGGCGCCCGAGGTACACGAATATAAAGGAAAATTCTACCTCTTTGCATCCTTTACGGGTAAGGGATATCACAGAGGAACGGCAATTTTTGTGAGCGATACGCCTGACGGAAGATTCAAGGAGCATTCCGACAAGGCGGTAACTCCTCATGATTGGGAGTGCCTTGACGGTACGTTTTACGTAGAAAATGATATACCGTACATGGTTTTTTGCCACGAATGGACTCAAATCAAGGATGGAACGGTATGCTATATACAGCTTTCTCCCGACCTTAAAAAAGCGGTTGGTGAGCCTGTTGAAATGTGGCACGCATCGACACCCTCATGGGTGCATAGCTGGAGCGGAAAGGGTGATTACGTAACCGACGGACCCTATATGCTTCGCTTGGATGATAAGCTTATTTGTATCTGGTCAAGCTTTACGGACGGTAATGAGTATTGCGAGGCTATTTCACGCTCTGATAACGGAAGCATACACGGAAAATGGTCAGTTGACGAGAAGCTTCTGTTCAGCAGGGACGGTGGTCACGGTATGATATTCAAGGATTATAACGGTGAGCTTAATTTCGTTTATCATTCACCCAATTCCACACCGAATGAGCGACCCTGTGTCAAGAAAATAACGAAGGAGCAGCTTTTATGAAGCAGGCGTTTAACCCATATTTACCACTAAATGAATATATTCCCGACGGGGAGCCCCATGTTTTTGGGGATAGAGTGTATATTTACGGCTCCCACGACAAGGAAAACGGCGAGGACTTTTGTATGCTTGATTACGTTACGTATTCGGCATCGATATACGATCTTACCGATTGGAAATACGAGGGTGTTATATACAAAGCTGAAAGAGATCCCCTGTACCCGCAGTATAAATATATGTACGCTCCCGACGTAGTACGGGGTAACGACGGCAGATACTATCTTTATTATTCCCTTGCAAACACATATCCCGATTGCAGTTACGTAATGGGAGTAGCGGTTTGCGACACTCCGTGCGGCGATTTTGAATATTTAGGCTATGTCCGTCATAAGGACGGTACTCCCATGCAGGATTACGCCATTTTTGACCCCGCATGCCTTAACGATAACGGTACAATACGCTTTTACTACGGAATGTGGTTCGATTTTGACGAAAACCCCAATATGACACGTGAGCAAAGCATAGAAGCGCAAATGTCAACCTTTAAGAAAACAAGAGAAGAGGTTATTAATACTCCCGGCGGAGTTATGGGCCCTATTTACGTTGAGCTTGAGAACGATATGATGACAATAAAAGACACTCCTAAAAGGATTTTTCCTGCTATTTATGAGGGAACGGAGTTTAAGGGGCATGAATTTTTTGAAGCGAGCTCCATGCGTAAGGTGGGGGATAAATACTATTTCGTATACTCCTCGTGGCAGAATCACGAGCTTTGCTATGCTGTCAGCGATTATCCCGACAGAGATTTTCAATTCGGCGGTGTAATTATATCCAACGGTGACGTGGGATATAAGGGAAGAAAGCCCGAGGACAGACTTATGCGTTCGGGTAATAATCACGGAAGCATAGAATTTATAAACGGTAAGTGGTATATCTTCTATCACCGCCATACAACAAAAATGGAGTTTTCCCGTCAAGGCTGCGCAGAGGAAATAAAAATACTTGATAACGGCTTTATCCCACAGGTGGAAATGACGTCCTGCGGCTTAAACGGCGGACCTCTTTTAGCAGAGGGTAAATACCCTGCGGCTATCTGCTGCAATTTAACAAACGGGAAAATGCCCCATTGCTGGTGTCCGAATCACCGTTTGCCCTATCTTAAGGCAAAGGATAACGAAAGATTTATTTCCGAAATTGAAAACGGAACAAAAATCGGATATAAGTATTTCAGCTTCGAAAACGTTAAAAAAATCGGAGTTAAATTCAGAAGCTACGATATTACGCCAAAGGGTAAATTACTTGTAAAGCTTTCCCTTGACGGAGATGTTGCTGCAGAAATTTCCGTTACCGATAGCAAGGAATGGATATACGCAGAAGCTAACGTTGATATTGAAAACGGCATCTATCCCTTATATTTCGAATATGTCGGAGAAGGCTCCTTGGAAATACTGGAGTTTTCTTTTAATTGACGGAAGGCTTTTTACCCTAAGTTCATTGAC
>JAFVYY010000077.1 GCA_017508405.1 Clostridia bacterium | reverse complement strand
GTCTTACCTGCCTCGCCTGTACGGGAGCCGCCCGTTATGATCACCTTATCGTCCTTTTTGAGATTGAGCCTTTCCTTAGCTATTTTCTTGGCGGTATAGAAAAGTACCTCAAGGGAGGGATAAACCTCGCACATTACGGGAAGGACGCCCCAGGAAAGAGAAAGCTGATGATAAGTCTTTTCGTTTACGGAAAGACCTATTATATCAACGGGTGAACGGAAGCGTGATATCATTCGAACCGTCGAGCCCGTCATAGATGAAACAACGATAGCCCTTGCCTCAATATCAATGGACATAGCGCATACGGAGTGGGAGATTGCGTCCATTGAATTGTTTATTCTAAACTCGGAGGTGTAGAAATTTCTCTTGAAATCCACGCTCTTCTCCGCCTGCTCCGCTATTCTCGACATTGTCTGTACTGTGAGGACAGGATGCTTGCCTGCGGCGGTTTCTCCCGAAAGCATAATGGCGCTCGTTCCGTCGAATACGGCATTTGCAACGTCGGAAATCTCCGCTCTTGTGGGACGGGGATTATTTATCATTGACTCCAGCATTTCCGTTGCGGTAATTACACGCTTACCGAGAAGACGGCACTTTGTAATAAGATTCTTCTGTGTTGCGGGAACCTCCTCAAAGGGAATCTCAACACCTAAGTCGCCTCTACCGATCATAATTCCGTCGCACTCGGAGCATATTTCCTCAATATTGTTTACTCCGGCACGATTTTCTATTTTAGCAATAAGGCCAATATCGGTTTTACCGTCATTGTTCTCCATAATGAAGTTCTTTACGTCAAGAACATCCTGTACGGATGAAACAAAGGAAAGCGCTATATAATCAACGTCATTCTGAACACCGAAAAGTATGTCACTCTTATCCTGCTCGCTTAAATAAATCTGATTCATCACCTTACCGGGGAAGCTCATGCTCTTACGGTTGGATATGGTACCCCCCTCAATAACACGGCATATTACATCGGTTTCTGTGGTTTCAAGGGCGGTAAACACAAGAAGTCCGTTATTTACAAGAATCTTATCTCCCTCACTTATTTCAAGACTTAAATTCTTGTAGCTTACGGAAACGATGGTATTATCACCCTCAACGTCTCTTGTGGTAAAGGTAAATATATCTCCGTCGCAAAGCTCCTCACTACCGTTTTTAAACGTACCTATTCTGTATTCGGGTCCCTTGGTATCAAGCATTATTGCAAGGGGAACGTTCAATTCCTCTCTTACCCTTTTAAGTCTGTCTATATTTATCTGATGATCCTCATGTGTTCCGTGGGAGAAGTTAAGACGAGCCACGTTCATTCCCGCAAGGCACATCTTCTTAAGTGTCGTTTCGTCGGAACAGGCAGGACCTATTGTGCATACTATTTTGGTTTTTCTCATATCTTTACCCTCTTGTGATTTTTTTGCATCTTTATTTTACCACATTTTTCATATAAAATCAATATCGGGGAAAAAGCTTTGGACTTTTTTATTTATATTATTATATGCAAACGTGTTCATATATAATAAAACGCCCAAATTCAAGGCTTTTTCAGCCTTTTTTGAGCGTTTTCGCTTATTTTAATCTATGTAAGTGAATCTTTTATAGGCTTTTCCGTCACGCTCTACGATCTCGTTCCACATTTTTGCAGGACGTACCCATACGGAATTATCTCCGTAGAGAGCACGGTAAATCACTACGGGCTCTGCGGTTTCCGAATCTTTTCCAATATATAAAACCTCGTATTCATTACCCTTAAAATGACGGTATCTGCCACCCACCTTGATTTCTTCCATTAAAGAGTCCATTCCTTTCCGTTAAAGAAGGTTTTCTTGAACGCTTCGGCTGCTGCCTTGCCGCCCTCACCGTTGGGATGATCGCCGTATTTTGAATAATCGTTTCCAAGATATTCATTTGAGACGTCAAGAGATGCTTCAAAATCGTAAACTCGGCAGCCATAGGTTTTTGCAAGAGTGAGAATTGCCATATTTACACATCTCCATTCCCGCAATGCTACCTCGTGATAATGAAAAGGAGGTATTGTAGAAAGAATCACATCAAGCCCTGCGCCCTGCAGCTCCTTGACTATGTTTTCAATTCTGCAAAGAAGCTCACCGGCTGTATCGCCTCTGCCCATTTTGTATTTGCCTGAAAGCAGGTCGTTTACTCCATAGGTAAGGACGGCTACGTCGTTCTGCTTTGCCTTATACATAAGAGAGCCGCCCGTTTCTATATCCGACGCTCTTGAAAATCCAAGTCCGATATTCCAAACAGAATAAACGTCCTTAAGCATATTTCCTATTCTGCCGACCCACATATCGTATTTATCAAAGGAGGTTCCGCAGCCCTGTGTAATGGAGTCTCCCACAAAAACAACACGCTTTCCGATTTTCTTATCACATCCGATAAAATTAGGCATAGGGCAGCCAAAGTGCTCCGCAAAGCCCTCGCCAAGGTCAATATAAGCAGGTATCTGGCTATCGGGAGTGCAGGGAATAGCATCTCCCGTTATTTCCCATTCCCAAACAAGGTATTTCCCCTCGGGCACGTCTATTGAAATTTCATCGCTCCAAAAATATTCATCGGGGGAAACGTTCTTTGTCATTTTTCCGTCAAAGGTAACGGTGATAAAGCTATCGGGAGCGTCATAACAGCCAAATTCCGAGCCGATGCCGACCTTTGCATAATTTATCGTCCAATCGCCGCCTTTTTGGTTTACATAGGCGTGATCTCCATTGGCAAAGGTGGAGTTCACGCTGTTCTGATAGAAAAATCTATAATTATATTTACCCGCAACCTCGGGCTTAAAGAAGACACGAGCCTTCAGCGTTTTGGCTTCACCGAATAAAAGTATATAGTTATTTCCCGTTCCGCAGGAAACGTTTGAAAAGTATTTATCAAACATAGAAGGTATCTCCTTAAGTTATTTTTATATATTTATAATATCACACGTCCTCAAAAAAGTCAACAAAAACCCCGATATTCAAGGGGTTTTAAAACATATTAGTATATGTTCATATGTTGATTTTAATCACTAGTCCATTTACGGGCTTGCTTGGAAACAAAAAGCGGCTGCCGTACAGCAGCCGCTTTTGTTTAATTAAATAAAGTCAACAAAGGGTGAGATAACACCGCAAATAAGGATAACGCCGATGATAATAGGAAGAGCATATCTGAAATAATACTTCATCCAGTTAGCAACCTTAAGTCCTTTACCCGTGTTTGCTTCCTCCTTAAACTTATCAAAGCTCCATCCGAACTTGAAGTTACAGAAGAATACCATAATAAGAGAGCCCACAGGAAGAAGGATATTGGATACAATATAGTCCTCAAGGTCGAGAACACCTGTACCCTCGCCAAGAGGTGTAAAGCCGGAAAGAACGTTGAAGCCGAGCATACAGGGAAGAGCAAGGAATACCATTGCAATACCGTTTATCAAGCAAGACTTCTTTCTTGACC
>JAFVYY010000076.1 GCA_017508405.1 Clostridia bacterium | reverse complement strand
GTCGTAAATTGTAGGCTTATAGAAAAGCTGAGGATTCTTTTCAAAGCGGATTCGGGTAATAACCTTTTTTGTTGTGGAAACAATTGAGATAATAGCGACAATAACAAGTATTACAAGAAGAGCAATATCACCTACAGGCATTTTCTTCTGGAACACGGTATCGATTTTGTCAATTATGACAACTGCCGGAATACCTGTTTCATCAGTAAATGCTTTGAGAGAAGCATTTACCTCGTTTTCAGACACGTCCAAGGAGCTTTTGTTGACAAGCTTAGATTCTGCAAGAGCTGATTTATCACTTGATTCCTTAAAGGGAGTTGAAAGCTCAAGCTTCTTTATTTCGCCGCTCATACCGTCGATTATATCGCTGAGATTACTTCCAAGGGTATTTTTGAATTCCTTATCCATTGAGTCTGTAACGACCTTACCGAAGGAGCTGTCCTTGTTTCCGAAAAGCTTAGTCACGTTTTCCTTTACGTTATTTCCGAGCTTTGACATACAGTAGAACATATTTCCGTCATCGTTAACAAGATAAACTATAAGAAGGTTATCTTCCTTAGCGCTTGAATTTTCAAATACGTCCTCATAAGCCTCTGTACGGTAAAAATCAGCCACCTGATCGCTGTAATTTGTCTTTCCGCCGTCCTTGATTGTCTGTACTGTGGGAGAAAGATATACGAAGAAAATCACAGTTGCAAATATAGTAAGAAGGAGAGGGAAAAGCACTATTCCCACAATATCCTTGTAAAATTCCTTTTTAAGAGAAATACTCCAGTCCTTTTTTGCCATGTTATGACCTCACTTTTGAATTTATCACATAGATTATACAATGCTTTTAAGCTTTTGTCAATCAAAAATAAATGCGCCTTGCAAAAAAGCATCTGCAAAGCGCAATAATTTACATTTATGTAATAGATTTTCAGTAGCGTTATCGGATTTTTTATATTTCAAAGAATTTTGCTCTTTCAAGATCCGCAGTATTGGGGCTGTGGAGAGAAATCATACGCTTACCGTTCAAGTCTGTAAATATCATTCCGTGACCGCCGCAGAAATCGTACTGGCTGCCGAGGTGAGTCCACTTACCTTTTATGGAATCGCTTTCTGCAATCAAAACAACGTATCTTCCGTGAAGAAAGCTTGACCACATCATACGGAGCTTTCCGTTTTCACGGTACATAAAGGGTCCGTCGGTGATATATGCGCCCGGTATACCCTCATACTCCGTAACACCCTTTGCTTCGGATGCGGAGAAAAGCTTAAAGGGCTCGCCAACTCTATGGGTGAGGTCGGAGGACATTTCAACCGCCCACATCTGTCCGTCATGTACCTGTATCCATTCACGGGAGAATACCATATAAGGCTTTCCGTCCTCCACGTAAAGCGTACCGTCAAGGCACACCCAGTCCTCGGGAGTTCTTGCATTTTCGGAAAGGGGAATGAAATCTCCGTCGGGAGTATCACATACGTATATCTGAGTAGCGCGGCATTTGCCATCTGCGTTACAGCTTCCGAAAAGGTAGTATTTTCCGTTATATATATGTACCTCGGGAGCCCAGAAATCCCTGTCAGCCCAGAATCCAAGCTTAGAGCCGTCAACAACGACCTTGCCATCGTCAAAATTTACAAGGTCATAGGATTTATAAACGGTAAATGTATTTCTTGCCGCAAGTGAGCCCTTTTCAAGAGCCGTTGTTCCGTACATGTAATAGCAACCCTTTTCCTTGTCCGTAAGTATAAAGGGATCTCTTATTCTTATTTCACTTATATTAGGCATATTAACCTCCGAAAATCATCGTTTTTTTAATTCTATCATATAGAAAAATTAAAAGCAATAGGGGGAATAAAAAAGCGAAAAATTTACCTTAAAATTTTTAAAAAATTTTGAAAATACATATTGACAACAGTAAATACTTGTGCTATAATGTTGGAGCAAAAAGCAAATATTGGGGATTTGTGTAATGGTAGCACAGCAGACTCTGACTCTGTATGTCTGGGTTCGAGCCCTAGATCCCCAGCCAGAAAAACTCCATCTTGCGAGCAAGATGGAGTTTTTCAGTTATATTCGCCTGCGGCGAGTTCTATTGCTTCGCAGTGATATTACTTCGTAGTGATATTGCCTTAGGCAGTTGAAAGTAACAAGGGCGAATATAATATCACTGCGACCAACGAGAGCAATATCACTTTTGCGGAGCAAAAATATCACTCTGCACAGCAGAATATCACTAATAACTTTACAAGTAGCTTAGCTTATGCTATACTTTTTTTGAGGTGATAACAATGTC
>JAFVYY010000075.1 GCA_017508405.1 Clostridia bacterium | reverse complement strand
TCTTATGGTAGTTTCTGGCGCCAATAAGGCGGACGCAGTTTACGGAATGGTTAAGGGCGACGTTACCCCCGACTTACCCGCCAGCGTGCTTCAGCTCCACCCCGACGTAACTATAGTTTGCGATAAGGCAGCGGCTGCAAAGCTTTGAGCTTGATAAAACGAAAAAGCTACTAATGGAATATAAAGATTTTGTTTATGATTTGGAGCTTGGCAGAGAGATTGAGCTTTTGTTAAATGAAAAGGAGTATTTTATTTCCCATAACGGAGAGATCTATACCATTTGGAGCGAGAGTGAGAAAAAGTATATTTATACGGGCACACTCGACGAAATCCTAAATTTTATATTCGTTGATAACATCTCTTTGGGAGAAAGCTTTGATAATTTTACAATAAAGTGTATACTTTAATAAAGATGAAAAAACGCAAGGAATCCCTTGCGTTTTTGTGTTATGACTCTTTTCTGCAATATCTTATATAGCTTGTGAATTTCAAGTTAATACCAAGAGAACGGGCTAAATCCGCGATAGAACTGTCATCGCTATCCGTGTACCAGCAACCGTCTATTACGCTATCAATTTTCTTAAATCCCGCAAGGAAGGTATCTTCATATAAATCCTCAAATATATCAGGACGTTTTTGTAATAAAACATCCTGCGCTGATTTTGGAATATCGGTAAGAGTTTCCTTGTTTACGTATCCCGTGGAGGTTACAAGTAATCCGCCGGGCTTTAACACGCGATACGCCTCCTTTAAGGCGGCAGCCTTATCTCCCTCGGCGTTACCTATTCCTCCTCCGTCGGATATAACGTCTATTGAACCGTCCTCAAATGGCATTTTACAAAAATCAAAGGCGGCGTAGTATATATTCGGAGAATCAAGGGTTTTGTCAAGAAATGCTTTCCACTCGCGCACAACGGTAGGGGAAATATCGCTTACAATAATAGTTGAATTTGGATTGCTTTTCAAAATATAAGGCATAAATCCACCGCCCGGTCCCGCTCCTATTTCGAGTATTATTCCTCCCTCGTCGGCGATTTTCTTGCCTACATTATCCATAAAGACATTTGGCTTTTGAGCCTCATACCAATTCTTTTTTACCCATTTGTGTTTTATAATGTCCTCTGCCCAAGATAAATTATAGGACCTTTCTTGCTCGGGAACAAAGTAGGTAATACCGTCGTTACTTGAGGCTTTACCGGTAAGCTCTGATATTAAATCTATTTCCTCTAAAAGATTATTTATCGTAGTTTTAAAAATATGAGATAGCTCAAGTAATATTTCGATATCAGGCAAAGCTGTGCCACATTCCCATTTGGATACAGCTTGGGGAGTGACAAAAAGCTGTTCCGCCAATTCGGTTTGGGTTATTCCAAGAGATTTCCTTGCTGAAGCCAACCGCTTTCCAAAGTGTATTTTATTTATCATATCTCATCTTGCCTCCTTTAATTATCGGATTTTATAGTTTTGTAAGCTTACGTAAACATTATACCACATAAAAGCTCAAAAGAGAAGCGACGGCTTTTTTATCTAACCTTTATTGCTGCAACTGTCAGTTGTACATATGTTGTCCTGTCATAGGACAACAAAATCAGAGGGCTGTTTTTGTTGCGATTCATTAAAGTACACCGTAAAATATTCAAAAAATAAGCTATAAAAGAACTAAAAGGAAGATTTCACATGGTTTTGGAATCTTCCTTTTTCTTTTATTCCCATATAAAAATCAAGGGGATTTTTAGCGGTTTTTAAGAAATTTAAAAATCTTTTTATTTTAAAAAGCGGCGGAAAATCGGCAAAAATGAGGGATTTTTGGCTTTTTCTGGGTCAATTTCGGGACAGTTGCCCTTTGGGACTTAAAAACCGTAAAAAAACCTGTTGACAAATGTCGAATATGCTGATATAATGGAATAAAAGAAGTTCAAGTTCTTTTATAAGTTCTTTTTTGAAAAGGAGCAACAATGAAGCTGTTAAATGAAGAAAAGCTGAATAAAATGGCAGAGTTCATAAATAGATATATAGTAGAGCATAACGGCGAGTCACCGAGGTTCAAGGACATACTTGCATATATGGATATGACAAATTCCGTAGGATACAGATATCTAATGACTCTTAAGGAGAGGGGCGTAATCTCTTATCGCGGTAAGGGAACGCTTAGCGTAAAGGGACAGGAAGAAATGAAGGTGTCCTTCTCTCGAGTGCCCGTTCTCGGCGCTATCCCCTGCGGAAGCGAGGAGGATGAGGAGGAATACGTTGAGGGCTACGTTGCCGTTCCCGACGAGTGGTGCAAGGGAGAGTGTTACCTCCTTCGCGCATCCGGTGATTCAATGATAGATATCGGTATCGACTCGGGAGATTTGGTGCTTATAAAGAAAACGAACACAGCCCCCTCGGGCAAGGTAGTTGTGTGCCTTACCGAAAAGGGAAGCACTCTTAAAAGATATTTCAAGGAAAACGGCAAAGTCAGACTTCATGCGGAGAATGCTACCTTCGAAAGCGAAAGACGGGATTTCTACCCCAAACAGCTTACGATACAGGGTATCGCCATAAAGGTAATTAAGGATATATTATGAGGAGAAGAAAGATGTATATTCAGTACGGTGAATGGAAAATAAACGCAGACGTAGCAAAGACAAGATCCTATTATTCCAAATTTGAAAAGCCTATGGATCAGTATTCAAGAAACTTTCAGGCGTATTGCGACGGTCTTTCCCACGAGGAACAGAAATTTTTTGATTCTCTCGGTATTGACCCTAAGTGCGTATGTATTGAAAGTCTTGGTAAGACAAGTAAAAAAACAGCTCCTTCAAGCGGATACTACTATGTTTACGGAAATTATGAAAGCGCTCCGGCTCAGCCCGAAATATCCGTTGAGCAGCTTATGAAAAACGGATTCGGCAGCTCTCTCAAGGACAACTCCGTAAAGGTTGGGGCTTTCAGATTTGAGTTTCAAAGAGCGTCCGACCCTTGCTCCGATATTCCCGCCGATATGCCCGAAAACTGTATTTGCCTTCGTTTTTCATGCGATGATGTAGAATGGCTTCTTAAGGAGAAAAGCGAGAAGGCGGTTAAGCGTTCTTCCCACCTTGATAAAATCCTTTCAAAGCTTTCAAAAAAATTTACGGCAAAATGTAAGAAGGATAAGGACTGCGCTCATGACGGCGGAATGCTTCTTACCGCAACCTGCTTTTAATTTTGATAATTGACTTTTTATAGATCTCTCTTTAGTAATGGAAAACGGCTGCCGAATATACGGCAGCCGTTTTTCAAATTATACATTATACAGTTAAAGCTTCCTTGTAATTTATTTCCGTCATTTTTGCGTTGGCGACCTTTACCGTTTTTATAAAATAGTATAAGCAGAGCGCAAAGGAAACTATCTCAGCTATGGGGAATGCAAGCCATACGATATTTACGCTACCCGACAGGGAGAGAAGGAATGCCGCAGGCAGAAGAACCACAAGCTGACGGCATACGGATACTATCATACTGTGAATAGGATTTCCGATAGCCTGAAATACGGAGCCTGCAACAATGTTGAAGCCCGCAAGCAGAAAGTGAGATGCTATTACACGGAGAGCAACCGCTCCTATATTCAACATGGTTTCGGATGCATTGAACATGGAAAGGAGAAGTGTGGGAAGCAACTCGAATATCAAAAGGCCGAAGATCATTATAATGACCGCTGTCCATACGGTAAGCTTTATTGTGCGGTTCACTCTATCCTTACGCTTAGCTCCGTAGTTGTAGGATATTATGGGCACCATTGCGTTATTAAGACCAAAGGTCGGCATAAAAACAAAGCTTTGAAGCTTGAAATATGCACCGAAAACCGCAGACGCCGTAGACGTTAGTCCCATGAGAATAGTATTCATACCAAAGGTCATAACAGATCCGATAGACTGCATAACAATGGACGGAAGTCCTACTCTGTATATTTCCTTAACTATCTTTTTATCGAATTTAATTTCCTTTATATTCAAAGGAACCTCTTTGTTGTATTTGATACAGAATATAAGACCTGTTAAAGCGCCGACGAGCTGACCGAGAACGGTTGCAATAGCAGCACCCGTTACACCCATTTCGGGGAGCCCAAGCCAACCGAAAATAAATATTGGGTCAAGTATTATATTTACGACCGCACCCACCAACTGAGTTATCATAGAAAGGCTTGTTTTCGCTGTGGATTGAAGAATCTTTTCAAAGGCAAGCTGCTCAAATAATCCGAAGGAACCCACAAGACACACGGTAGCGTAGGAAACGCCCATATTTAAAATGGCTTGCGAATCCGTTTGCATAGCAAAGAATGGTCTTGAAAGTAAAAGTCCTGCGATTGCGAAAAATACGTAATTACAGAATGCCAGAAAAAGTCCGCAGTTTGCAGCCTTCCTCGCTGAATCGCGGTCCTTGGCTCCCAAAGAACGGGATATCAACGTGTTAACACCGAGGGAGCTGCCAAGACCAAAGGCAAGCATAAGAGTTTGCAAGGGAAAAGCGAGGGATACCGCCGTTAAGGCGTCCTCGCTGATTTCAGAAACGAAAATGCTGTCAACTATGTTATAAAGAGCTTGAACCAGCATTGATATTATCATCGGAATTGCCATTTTAAAAAGAAGATTACCGACGGGCGCAACGCCCATTTTATTTTCCTTTATATTTGCGTTCATTATTCAAATTCAAAACATACTTATCTGTTGTATGCCTTCTTCCTTACTTTCATATTTGTCCAAATAGGAAAAAATCTCGTCGGGAGTGTGCATAATTCCTCTTTTTTCGCACTCTTCATGGAAGATACGCATAAGCTTTCCGTTATTATCACTCAAGCATTCGTAGGAGTATCCATATTTTCTTGCATATCTTTTTTTAAGGCCCGGAAAAAGGCTGTCAAGCTGTGAATAAAAATGCTCTCGGCTTCCGTTACGCAAGGTAACTCCTATTCCAAAGCACATAATGCCCTTAACTCCGGCATCAAAGCAGTATTCGAGAAGTCCCCGTAAATTTTCCTCGGTATCGTTTATAAACGGCAATAGGGGAGAAATCCACACAATGGTGGGAATTTCTCTCTTTTGCAGCTCTTTTAATACACCGTATCGTGTTTTTGTTGTACAAACGTTTGGCTCAAGGACAGCACAAAGCTCATCGTCATAGGTCGTAAGGGTCATTTGAACAACGCATTTCGATCTTTTATTTATTTTTTCGAGAATGTCGATATCACGAAGAATAAGGTCGGATTTTGTCTGTATGCAAGCGCCAAAGCCCTCACGCTCAATTATTTCCAGACATTTTTTCATAAGCTCAAGCTCTTTTTCGCAGGACATATAGGGATCACACATAGCGCCTGTGCCTACCATGCATTTTACCTTTTTTCTCTTGAGTATACTTTCAAGAAGCTCGGGAGCGTTTATTTTTGCCTCGACATCCTCAAAATCATGGGTCATATTATAGCAATCGCTTCTTGAATCGCAGTATATACAACCGTGGGTACAGCCTCGGTATATATTCATACCGTTCTTGGCGGAGAGAATACCTTTTGCCTTTACAAAATGCACAGTAACACCTCTTTTCCTCTAAAATGTCCGTATAAGTGTATGATTTATTTCTTGTTGATAAAATTTGTAAAAATAGTTTTTTCTTTTTCGGGAAGGGGAATACCCGCTTTTTTTCCGGCTTCCATGCACTTAAGAACGTAAGCCATATTTTTGCCAAGGATACGCATTGTCTGCACGCCTTCCTCATCCTCGTAAACCTGTTCTGCCTTCGCTCCGTGAGCCATATTCCAGTAACGGGAGGAAATTACGGGCATCTGAGAAATCGTAAGATATTTGTTCATCTGATCGAATGCCGCAGTTGTACCGCCACGCCTTGCCACAGTAATTACAGCGGCAGGCTTCATATAAAATGCCGCTCCGCCGTTACCGCATGATTCCGAGTAAAAAAGTCTGTCCATAAAGGATGCCATATTGCCCGATGGAGCAGCATAGTGAACGGGAGTACCGAATACGAATCCGTCGGACGCATAAGCCTTTTCTCTTGCTATATTGACCGCATCCTCATAAACGCATTTTTTCAGATTTATACATCCCTTGCACGCAACACATCCGCCGATTGGCTTATTACCTATCCAAAATATTTCGGTTTCAATTCCGTTTTCATTAAGTGATTTTTCCACCTCGGTAAGGGCTGTGTATGTGCATCCCTTTTCGTGGGGGCTTCCGTTAATAAGTAATACCTTCATAAAAAACTCCTTTCAAATAAAGGATATGCTCTTAAATATATATTATCATACAATTGGATATCTTACAATATGAATATAGAAAAATCCGACGCAATCGTCGGATTTTTCTATATATTTCGTTTAAATTCCAAGAACGTTCTTAAGAAACTCGCGGCTTACTCTTGCGTCCTCAAAGGGGTCACCGTCGTACCACTGATCCTTTTCGTAAATAACGTATTCAATGTTGCTTTCCTTAACTGCATCAAGGATGGGGCCAAAGTCCTGAACTCCCTGTCCGAGAGGCATAAACTTAAAGCAATTGTCTTCCTTAGAGGGCTTTTCAGCCTTGATTTCGTTTTCGTTTTCGTCAATGAGAGCGTAAACGGGGCCGCCGCCCATTTGCTTAGCGTAGAAATCCTTGAAATGCACAATACCGGAACGCTTAGCGTACTTGTTTACGTACTTAACAGGATCCTCACCGCCGTACTTGACCCAACAAAGATCAAGCTCGGTCATAAGCTCGGGAATATCGTTGTAAAGACGGTCGAGAACATATTCTCCGCCTTCCTTTTCAAACTCAAAGTCGTGGTTGTGATAGCAAAGTGCGATTCCGTTAGCGGAGAGAAGCTTCTGCGCCTTTCTCATCTTATCAACAAAATCAGCATATCTTGCCTCATCGTGGAATACTGCGCTGTCCATCCACGGAACTGCGCTGTACTTAATACCGAGAGTGTTTACAAACTTAATAAATTCGCAAGCATTCTTTGAAAAATAGGGGTCAAGACTCTGATGCATTGAAACTGCAATCAAGCCGTGCTTGTCAAGAAGAGCCTTGATTTCTTCAGCGCTCTTATCGTAGAAGCCGGCAAATTCAACGTAATCGTAGCCCATTTCCTTGACTCTTTTAAGTGTAGCATCCATATCCTTCGCAAGCTCATCGCGAAGAGAATAGAGCTGAATACCAACCTTCAAATCCTTCATATCACACCTCTGGAATATTAATTTCAAGTTCCTTGCCAAGCTTAGCGGAGTTTACAATACCGTCGATAATAGCCTGATTGATAATGATCTGCTCGGAAGGAACAGGGGACTTACCGTTTGTCAGGATTGCATCGAGGAAGGAGCGGATCTTGTGATAGAAGCAATCTCCGTCGGGGAGCAAGGGAATCTCTGTGCAAACCTGAGAGCCTGCCATTTCGCTGTAAATCTTCATAGGCCCGCCGACTGAACCGTTCCAGCACTCTGTAGAGGGAATACGGAGTGAACCCTTCTTACCCATAATGATAGTGTCACCGGGGGTGTCAAGGTTCATAGCCCATGCAATACGGAAGTCAAGGATTATGCCGCCTTCAAGACGGATAAAGCCTGCCGCAAAGTCCTCAACCTCAAACTTTTCTGCGTATTCGGGATGCCAAGGATAGTTCTTGGGGTCAATACCGAAGAAGTTGGATGTGTAGCCTGTTACTGTAAGAGGCTTGGGATAGCCGATAGCGTTAAGCACCATGTCAAGGGAGTAGCATCCGATATCGCCCATAGCGCCGATACCTGCTGTTTTATCCTCGATAAAGGTTGTGCCAAAGGGTGTGGGAATACCGCGACGGCGTCCGCCACCTGTCTGGATGTAGTAGATCTCACCGAGAACGCCCGATTCAACGATCTCCTTAACCTTCTTCATGTTGGGATTCATTCTGGGCTGGAATCCGATGGAAAGAAGCTTGCCGCTTTCCTTTTCAGCCTTTCTCATTTCTACTGCTTCCTCGAGAGTTACGCACATGGGCTTTTCACAAAGAACGTGAACACCCTTCTTAAGCGCGTAAATAGAGCACTCTGCATGAGTTCTGTTATATGTACAGATAGAAACTGCATCGATATCTGTTTCTGCATCGAGAAGATCCTTATGGGAGAGGTAACATTTAGCGTCTGTAAATTCCCATTTTTCAGCAAACTTTTCAGCCTTGCCGGGAACGAGGTCGGCAAGAGCTACAACCTCTACGTCTTCCATCATTTTGTACTTCTGTGCGTGGGCATCAGCGATCCAGCCTGTACCTATAATACCAACCTTAAGCTTTCTGCCTGTCTGTACCTTTTCTTCTGTTGGAGCATTCTTGAATTCGTCAAGTATGCTCTGAGTATCCTTTTTACTCATCAGTTTATCCTCCGTTAAACAAAAATATATTTGTTAATCCTATTTTATCATCAATATAGAGATATTTCAAGTACACCATCTAAAAAACAAAGGTAAAAAAATGTCTTATTTTGTAAAAAAACACCTTTTGAACGGTAAAATGTGCTATACTTAAATAAAAAACGAGGAGGGCATAATGAAAATAAAAACTTCAAGAGCGTTAAGCTTCATTACTATTGCTTTAATCTACGGCTTTTGCATCTTTGCCGGTATCGGTCAGTACGGATTTTTGCCCTATTCAACTCCTGTGAATCTTCTTATTGCCGATACTGCGGCTACGGTTGTCTGCTTTATATTCAGCTTGATATTTAAGAATTCATCGGTATACGATCCTTATTGGAGTGTAGCTCCCATCGTAATTGTTGTTGGATTCGCTGTTACAAGAGGGTTGAGTGCGCTTGGCTTAATTATGCTTATAGCCGTTTGTTACTGGGGTATCAGATTAACAGCCAACTGGGCTTATACCTTTCACGGGCTTTGCCACCAGGATTGGCGATACACTATGCTTTGCGAAAAGACAGGTAAATTCTACCCTATAATCAATTTCGTGGGAATACATTACGTACCCACCCTTGTGGTTTACGGATGCATTCTTCCTGTGGTTACCGTAATTGAAGATAAACCCGAGTTAAACGCTTTCAGCCTTATTTTTATATTCCTGTCATTCCTTGCCACCACGATTCAGGGAATTGCGGATATAGAAATGCACAGAT
>JAFVYY010000074.1 GCA_017508405.1 Clostridia bacterium | reverse complement strand
TTATATTATTCAGTACCTTTTTATCGCTTCCGTCATAGGTGAATGATACGTTTTTAAGCTCCAATGCAGAAGCAACAGGAGCGATTTCTCCACTCTTGATTTTAACATCATAGCTTATAAACACATTGTAATCGTTTATATGCATTGCTTGAGTTCTTGCAGTCTGGAACTGTCTTAAGAATCCTGTAAGAGCATTTGTAATTGAGCCTACGGAGTTTATAATAACAACACATTCAGCAATTGTCATATCTCCCGTTACGAAGGTTCTGTATGCGGCATAGATAAGAGCCAAGGGATTAAGAAAAGCATCTACAAAGGAATCAAGAAAGGTGGAGCAGGCGACCTCCTTCATTCCGTACCTTCTGATAATATCAATTCTTCCCTCGCAGGCCTCGTCGTAATATTTGAGCATAAAGCTTTTTGCGTTTGTCAGACGGACCTCCTTTGCAAACTCGCTCATATAGAATACTCTTTGAGCGTATTGTCTGCGACGGTTCATTATCTTGTCCTCAACACCGTGCTGATATGAAAGCTTGCTCGCTATTCTTCTTACAAAGGTAGTAAGAAGGGGAATAAAGGCGAAAATTATAAACACAGGGTCAATGGCAAATAAGAACGTTCCGTAAAGTGCAAGGCTCAAAATGGACGAAAAGAAGCTTATAACATTATTCATTATAGCCATTACGTCGTCGTAAATGGTTTCCGCAGCCTTGACGTACTTATCGTAAAATTGAGGTGTTTCATAGCAGGAAAGCTCCACGTCACGGGACTTTTCGTATAAAACTCTCTTTACTCCCCTTTCAATTTTAGCGTGAAAATGGGGATCGCATAAGGAATTCAATAAAATTCCGAGATACGAGAAAATACGGGAGCCAACTACAAGTATAATTATACCTATAAGAAGCTCATCAAATTTTTTATTTACCTCAAAGGAGCTTACAACGTAGTTAAGTATGTAAGTACCCGAAACGAAAAATCCGCATACCCTTATTAGAGATATGAACAGATAGGTCGGAAACGCCATAGGTGAAAATTTAAATATCATTCTTAAAATATTCAAATTATTGCCTATGACATTTTTGAATGAAATGTCTTTTTCCTTTTTGCTCAATTTCATCACTCCTTTACTCTATATAAGTGTAGTAACCAAAAGATAAAATCGGTTGGATATTTTTTCCGTTTATCTTTGATTGAGTCTATTCAAAACAAGAAACACAACTCTATCAACGTGAGAAATTGATATCATTCCTTGATTTTGATAAGATTTTTTATTCGCATTCCAAAATGCAGTATAAAAGATATAATAATCGCATCACATTGAACGTGATGCGAGCCTTGTTTGCGATATATTCATTATATCACACCGAGGTCTATTGTACAACATACCGTTAGGCGATTTTAATTCAACCTATAGGTTAGCTTAAAATTAAAAAAGCGCGCGGCTGAAGCCAACGCGCATAAAACACATAGCCCCATTGTCGCCAAACAAAAACTCTCAACCCAAAAAGTGTATGAAAGATAGAGCGTCTGTATTTTTACATAATAAAAATACACACACCTTATGGGTTTTATTCGTTTTTGCTTGGCAATATTAGTATATCACACTTTATAACATTTGTCAATATACCATAATTTGTAATCAGTTCACTTTAAAAATAGACGATAGCGCCTTATATTCTCTTAAATACATACCGCTTTTCATTTTGTTTGATGCATTTACGTAGCATTCATATTTGGAAAAAGCGTTTATAGCATCAAGAACAGGCAACCAAAGGGGTTCAAGCCCTACGTTAAGCTCCGACTGCGTAAGATTACGTTCTGTTTTTCCGACTCGCTCACACATAAAATAATGGCTTATAAAAAGCCAATCACCGTAATATTCATTTATGGTAAGCGCGTAGCGGCTTACGTTTATTACATCCCCTGTTTCCTCGGCAAGCTCACGGGCGCAGCATTCCTCGTAGGATTCCCCTTCTTCAAGCCCTCCTCCGGGTATCATAAATTGGTCGTCCTTTAGCTCATAGCACAGAAGAATTTTACCGTCCTCAACTATTATTCCTCGGCAGGCTTCCCTTATATGAGCATATTTTCCCTTCCAATTAGCTCCGTAAATTTCAACAGCTTCCATACTTCTTACACCTCCGCATCTATGAGTTTGCAAATGAATACCGCCTTTTAAGGGTGGGATTTTCGATTTTATCACAAAAATCCGTATTTGTCAACAGGTTTTCGAATTTTAATTTCTTCCGACAAAAAATAAGAGGCTGACAAAAGTCAACCTCTGTATTTTATATATTATGTTGTCTTATAAGCGGCTGAAATTAGTCAACGAGCTTAATAAGAGCCATCTCTGCTGCGTCACCACGACGGGGACCGAGCTTATAGATCTGTGTGTATCCACCTACGCGATCAGCGTACTTGGGAGCGAGCTCATTGAAGAGCTTCTTAACTACATCCTTATCTGTGATGTAAGCGAGTGCCTCACGGCGGGATGCAAGTGTATCTGCCTTACCAAGTGTAATCATCTTGTCTGCTACACAACGGAGTTCCTTTGCTCTTGCGAGAGTAGTTTCGATGCTTCCGTTCTTAAGAAGCAATGTAACCATACCACGAAGCATTGCGATTCTGTGGTCAGTCTTTCTGCCGAGTTTTCTTGTTCCGGGCATTGTAATTTCCTCCTTTGCGATTCTATATATAGAACCCAGTATGGACTAAATCAGTCCTCTTCTTTTCTGAGTTCAAGACCAAGTGTCTGAAGCTTAAATATTACTTCCTCGAGGGATTTCTTTCCGAGGTTCTTAACCTTTATCATATCCTCTTCTGTACGGTTGATAAGGTCTTCTACAGTGTCAATTCCCGCACGCTTCAAGCAGTTGAAGCTACGAACTGACAAGTCAAGTTCCTCAATGGTCATCTCAAGAACCTTTTCCTTGATAGTTTCTTCACGCTCTATCATTGTTTCAGTGTTTCTTGCCTCATCAGAGAGGTTTACAAACAAAGTGAAATGATCGTTGAGTACCTTGGCCGAAAGCGAAATTGCCTCAGTTGCTGTTAATGTTCCGTTTGTCTCTACATCGATTGTAAGCTTATCGTAGTCGGAAATGCTACCAACACGGGTGCTTTCAACATTGTAGCTTACGCTGTAAACAGGCGTATATATAGAGTCTGTAAAGATTGTTCCTACGGGAACGGGAATCTGGCTCTTTATATGGTCTGTCTTATTCTTCTCCTGTGAAACATATCCTCTGCCTCTTTCAAATACAAGCTCCATATAGAAGCGAGCACCCTCAGAAACAGTTGCGATATGAAGATCGGGGTTGAATATCTCGAGATCGACATCATGTTTAATGTCACCGGCAGTTACCTCGCAAGGACCGATTACGTCAATTACACCGGTCTTTGTTGTGTCGCCGTAGATTTTAGAAATAATACCCTTAACATTGAGTACGATTTCTGTTACGTCCTCTGTAATTCCTTCAACAACTGCCATCTCATGAAGAGCGCCGTCAATCTTAATGCTGGATACTGCGTATCCGGGAAGAGAGCTGAGAAGCACTCTTCTCAAGGAGTTACCGAGTGTAGTACCGAAGCCTCTTTCAAGGGGCTCGATAACGAATCTACCCTTACTGCCGTTATCGCTTTCACCTAAAATAGTAATATTAGGCTTTTCAATTTCTATCATCATTTTAATAACCCTCCTTTAATTCAATTTATGCAATGACTGTTTGATTTCTTTTCCACAATGGAAGGATCTCTGATTTACATAATATTGACATCCACTATACTCTTACGAGCCCATATGCGCTCCAACCGCATAAATAAGCGGCGGAGTACAGTGGACAAAGAGCTATTATTTTGAATAAAGCTCGATAATGAGCTGTTCATTGAACTCGAAGTCGATATCGTCACGCTGAGGCATAGCAACTACCTTAGCGGAGCCGTTCTTATCAACGTCAAGCCACTTGGGAGCAATTCTGTCACCCATGTTTTCAATAAGTTCCTTGATCTTAACAGAATCAGTATCCTTAACAGCGATTACGTCGCCGGGCTTTACAAGGATAGAAGGAATGTTTGCTTTCTTGCCGTTCAAGGTAAAGTGGCCGTGAAGCACGAGCTGACGAGCCTCCTTGTGGCTGTTTGCAAGTCCCATTCTGTAAACTACGTTGTCAAAGCGTCTTTCAAGGAGACGGAGCAAGTTTTCACCTGCGATACCTTCCTGATTATCTGCGATGTCATAGTAGTTCTTGAACTGCTTCTCAAGAACGCCATAATATCTTTTTGCCTTCTGTTTTTCTCTAAGCTGCATACCGTATTCAGTAAGCTTCTTCTTTGCTGCACCATGCTGACCGGGAGCAGATGTTCTTCTATTGAATGCGCACTTGTCGGAAAGGCAACGCTCACCCTTAAGATAAAGCTTTGTGCCTTCTCTACGGCAAAGCTTGCATGAAGGTCCTGTATATCTTGCCATTATGATATCCTCCTATTAGAATTAAACGCGTCTGCGCTTGGGGGGTCTGCATCCGTTATGAGGGATAGGTGTTACATCCTTGATCATTGTAACAGCAAGACCTGCAGTGGAGAGTGCGCGGATAGCGGATTCTCTTCCCTGACCGGGACCCTTAACGTAAACCTCAACGGTCTTCATACCGTGTTCCATAGCTGCCTTTGCAGCTGCTTCAGCAGCCATCTGTGCTGCGAAGGGAGTGGATTTTCTTGAACCCTTGAAACCGAGTTCGCCTGCTGATGCCCATGATACAGCATTGCCGGCAACGTCAGTAATTGTTACTATTGTATTGTTAAAAGTAGAGCAGATGTGCGCCGCACCTTTTTCGATGTTCTTGCGCTCACGGCGTTTTCTAACAACTTTCTTATCGTTTGCCATTTAGCTACACTCCTTATTTCTTCTTGTTTGCAATTGTCTTTGCGGGACCTTTTCTGGTTCTTGCGTTGGTCTTTGTTCTCTGACCTCTTACGGGAAGACCCTTTCTGTGTCTGATACCGCGATAGCAATTGATTTCTACTAATCTCTTGATGTTAAGAGCTACTTCTCTTCTAAATTCACCCTCACCGTGGTAATTTGTTTCGATTTCATCACGAAGCTTCGCGATTTCGTCGTCTGTCAAATCCTTTGCGCGTGTGTCAGGGTTGATTCCTGTCTTTTCAAGAATGTCCTGTGCGCTCTTTCTTCCAATACCGTAAATGTATGTTAAAGCAATTTCAACACGCTTTGCGTTTGGAATATCAACACCAGCTATACGAGCCATTAGTTTTTCACCTCATTCAATATTATTGGTTTGGTTTGAATTAGCCCTGTCTCTGTTTGTGCTTGGGGTTTTCGCAGATAACCATTACGTTACCCTTTCTCTTAATAACCTTGCACTTGTCACAGATTTTCTTTACGGAAGGCTTAACTTTCATTAGAAAACCACCTTTCTTATTTTGCACGCCATGTGATACGTCCCTTTGAAAGATCGTAAACAGATACTTCAACAGTTACCTTATCACCGGGCAATATTCTAATATAATTTAATCTTAATTTGCCTGAAATGTGAGCTGTCACAATGTGACCGTTAGGCAATTTTACCTTGAAGGTTGTGTTAGGAAGTGCTTCCGTAACAACGCCTTCAAATTCTACTACATCATCTTTAGCCATATTGTCTCCTTATTCTTAGGTATAATAAGTTTGATTCTCCGTACCGTAAGTAACGGAAAGTACGGACCTTACTTTCTTGATATCAGCCGCGCAAGAAAGCTTTATTTTTCGTTAGTCAATCAGGGTAAGATTAATTACGCCGTTGTCGGTTACCGCAATACTGTTTTCATAGTGTGCGGATAATTTTCCGTCGGCGGTAACAACTCCCCAACCGTCACCGAGCATTCTGACCTTTTCTGTACCGACATTTATCATAGGCTCAATTGCAAGAGTCATACCGGGGTAGATACGAACTCCTCTTCCTGCCGTTCCGTAATTCGGAACGTTAGGATCCTCATGAAGATTGGCACCAACTCCGTGCCCAACGAATTCACGGACTACTGAATAGCCCCTTGCCTCAACATAGGACTGTATCGCATGACCGATATCGCCTATTCTCGGATGCTCCGTTTCTTCAATCGCCTTTACAGCTTCAAAGAAGCTTTGCTTTGTAACCTCGATAAGATTTTTTGCTTCCTCGGAGATTTCGCCAACCGCAAAGGTTCTTGCGCTGTCTCCTGTAAAGCCGTGCCACATAGCACCGACGTCAATTTTAACAATGTCGCCGTTTTTAAGTATTCTCTTATTTGAGGGAATACCGTGGATAACCTCGTTATTAATGCTTATGCAAGCGCTTCCGGGGAATCCACCATACCCAAGAAACGTGGGCTTTGCCCCGCATTTCTTGATGTAATGGTTTATTTTTTCGTCGATTTCCTTAGTCGTTACGCCCTCACGAATCATTTCCTTTGCAACGAGTAATGCTTCAGCAGTAATTCTGCCTGCAGTCTTCATTATCTCGATCTGCTCAGGTGTTTTGAGTTGAATCATAACTTAATTAAATGCCTCCTCAATTGCTGCAAGAGTAAGCTTGGTAGTATCAGCTACCTCTTCCTGACCCTCAACGAGCTTGAGTACGCCTTTTTTACCGTAGAATTCCTTAAGAGGCTCTGTCTGGTTGTGATAAACATTAAGTCTGTCAAGCACAACCTCGGGAGCATCGTCCTTACGGATAGAGAGCTCTTCTCCGCACTTGTCGCAGAATGTGCCCTTAGCCGAAGGCTTGTAAACAGTGTGGTAAGATGCGCCGCACTTGAGGCAAACGCGTCTGCCGCTCATGCGTTCAACAATTTTATCATCCGCTACCTCGATGCTTACAACACAGTTGATATCAACACCCATATTGTCAAGCGCCTCAGCCTGCGGAACTGTTCTGGGGAATCCATCAAGGATGAATCCGTTCTTGCAATCGTCCTTTGCAAGACGCTCACCGATAATGCCGATTACGACTTCATCGGGAACAAGAGCGCCCTTCTCTGTGTAGGACTTTGCTGCAAGGCCCATCTCAGTATTGTTTTTAATTGCTTCTCTGATCATATTGCCTGTTGAGATTGTGGGAATACCATACTTCTCAGCAACGATGTCAGACTGTGTTCCCTTGCCTGCACCGGGTGCACCAAGGAAAATGAGTTTAAGATTCTTCATCAATTTACTCCTTCAAATTAGTCGAGGAAGCCTTTATAGTGACGCATTGTCATCTGAGCTTCGATTTCTCTTGCTGTTTCAAGAATAACGCCTACTACGATAATGATTGAGCTACCGCCGAATGCAAAGGCTCCAAACTGCAAGCCTGCTGTATTGGGGATAAATTTAAGGATATAGTTGACAATTACGGGCAATACGGCGATAACCGCAAGGTAAAGCGCACCGATAAGTGTGATTCTGTGAAGAATCTTTGTAATGAAATCGGATGTTGCTCTGCCGGGACGAACGCCGGGGATTGAACCGCCGTTCTTCTGCATATTGTTAGCAACCTCAACAGGATTGAAGGAAATTGCTGTATAGAAATATGCGAAGAAAATAATAAGAATCAATGAGAGAACTGCGTACACCCAGTGCTCAACTGTGAACCAAGTAAAGAACTTGTACCAGAATGTACCAACTGTGGGTGTTACAAACATATTGATAGTTGAAGGGATAGATACGATTGCGTTAGCAAAGATAATGGGCATAACACCTGTCATATTAAGCTTAATAGGAAGGTTTGTGTTCTGTCCGCCGTACATCTTTCTTCCAACTACCTTCTTTGCGTACTGAACGGGGATTCTGCGCTCACTGTCGGAGATGTAGATGATGAGCCAGATAAGTGCGCTCATAAATACTGCGATACCAACTGTGAAAATAATACCTCTCAACCACTTGGGTGAAGCGATTTCGCTGTAGAGGTAAATCAAAAGCTGGGGAACGCTTGAAATGATGTTAGCGAAGAGGATGAGGGAGATACCGTTACCGATACCGTGCTCGTTGATCTTTTCGCCAAGCCACATAACAAGTGAAGAACCTGCGCAGTAGCAAGCTACGATAACGGCTGCATAGAAGAAGCCCTTATACATGAGTGCGCCTGCATTTCTAAGAATCATGTAGTAACCGATAGCTGTAACCAAAGATACGCCAATTGTTACGTAACGAGTAATTACCTGCATTCTCTGCTTTCCGTTTTCTCCGTCGCCTGCAATCTTAGGGAATGCAACTGCGAGAAGCTGAACTACAATGGATGCTGTGATGTAAGGTGATACACCGAGAGCAAACAATGCTGCCTGTGTAAAGGATGTTCCAGAAAGGAAGCTGAAGAATGAGAAGAGTGTGCCCGAATTTTCAGACATAAAGCCTGCAAATGCCTCCGCATTAACGAAGGGAACGGGCAAGCATGCACCTATACGGTAAAGAACCAAAATAAGCGCTGTGAATAAAAGCTTTTTCTTGAGTTCCGGAATCTTAAATGCGTTTACAAAGGTACGAAACATACTTATTTCACCTCTGCTTTTCCGCCGGCTGCTTCTATCTTGTCCTTAGCGGAAACAGTGAAGAGCTTAGCTTCAACTGTGAGCTTTTTTGTAAGCTCGCCGTTACCAAGCACTTTAAGTCCGTCCAATTCTTTTCTTACGATGCCGCAAGCTACGAGTGTATCAAGATTTACTGTTGCGCCGTCTTCGAATACGTTGAGAGCGCTTACGTTAACTGTTACATACTCTTTTGCGAATTTATTATTGAAACCTCTTTTAGGGAGTTTTCTGTAAAGAGGGAGCTGACCGCCTTCGAAACCGGGTCTTACTCCACCGCCAGAACGAGCGTTCTGACCCTTGTGGCCCTTACCGGCAGTCTTACCGTTACCAGAGCCAGCGCCTCTACCCTTGCGGAATACGTCTCTTGTGGAGCCCGCTGCGGGTGAAAGTTCATGAAGCTTCATATTTGATCCTCCTTGTTGAAATTGATTTAATTGTGAATTGATTTTTCAACCAATTTCTGCCTTTTGGCAGCCATTTGGTTACGCCTGCTCTACAGTTACGAGATGGCAGATAACCTTTACTTTGCCTGCCAAAACCTGATCGTTAGCACATACGATGCTGTCACCGATCTTGTTGAGGCCAAGAGATTTTGCAGTTGCCTTCTGGTTGGGCTTAGCAGCGATAAGACTCTTTGTTAATGTTACTTTAACCTGTTCCATCTTGCTTTACCTCCTTAACCTAAAACCTTCTCGGCATCAATGCCACGGGTTTTAGCAACCTGATCAACTGTACGAAGCGCCTTCAAGCCTTCAAATGTAGCCTTAACTACGTTTGTCTTGTTGTTGGAACGAAGGCTCTTTGCTCTGATGTTCTTAATTCCTGCAAGCTCAAGAACAGCACGAACTGTCTGACCTGCGATAATACCTGTACCGAGAGAAGCGGGCTTAAGAAGAACTGTGCCTGCTCCGTACTGTCCAAGTACCTCGTGAGGAATTGTTGTATCTTTAATTGCTACTGTAATTAAGTTTTTCTTAGCATCCTCAATTCCCTTACGGATAGCGTCGGGAACCTCGGCAGCCTTACCAAGACCGTATCCTACGTGACCGTTACCGTCGCCAACTACCATAAGAGCTGTGAAACGAGCAATACGACCGCCTTTTACTGTCTTAGATACACGGTTGAGTGCGACCATCTTCTCCTGAAGATCAAGAGTGGAAGCGTCAATTTTTGTTGCCATGTTATTTCTCCTCTGTTTGTTTAATTTTAATACTGTGAATTAAACAGTGTACAAACCGAAGTCTTACTGTGGGTGAGAATTAGAACTTAAGTCCGCCTTCTCTTGCACCCTCTGCAAGCTCCGATACACGTCCGTGATATACATAACCGCCACGGTCAAATACTACTGTGTCGATTCCCTTTGCCAATGCTCTTTCAGCAACCATAAGGCCAACCTTCTTTGCAGCCTCCTTGTTGCTTCCGATTCCTTCGAATCCAGCCTCTACTGAAGAAGCGGAAACGAGTGTAACACCTGCTACGTCGTCAATAACCTGGCAGGAAATGTTCTTGTTTGAACGATAAACGCAAAGACGAGGACGCTCGCTTGTTCCGGAAATCTTACCACGAACTCTTGCGTGTCTCTTAAGACGCTGTGCGTTGCTATCTTTTCTTGATACCATCTTTTTCCTCTCCTTTCATTATTTACCGGTCTTACCAGCTTTACGGCGAATCTTTTCGCCTTCATACTTGATACCCTTGCCCTTGTAAGGTTCAGGTGCTCTCTTGGAACGGATAACTGCTGCTGTCTGACCAACGAGCTGCTTGTCAATACCCTTGATGATGATTGTGTTCGCATCGGGAGTTTCGTATGTGATTCCCTCGGGAGCGTCCATAATTACAGGGTGAGAGTAGCCGAGTGTTAAGTTAAGAGCCTTGCCCTGAAGAGCAACTCTGTAACCAACGCCGTTGATCTCAAGCTTCTTGGAGTAGCCTGCTGTTACGCCTACTACCATGTTGTTGATAAGTGTTCTTGTAAGACCGTGAAGTGCACGATCTTCCTTCTCGTCAGAGGGACGAGTTACAGTAACAACGTTACCTTCTACTGTTACGTTCATTCTTGAATGATAATTCTGTGTCAATGTACCCTTGGGGCCCTTAACGGTTACTACGCAGTTAGCTGTATCAACAGCAACCTCTACGCCGGCAGGAACATTGATGGGAGCTCTTCCTATTCTTGACATGTTCAATACCTCCGTTATTACCAAACAAATGCGAGTACTTCGCCGCCAACGTTTTCACGTCTAGCCTTTTTGTCTGTCATGATGCCCTTAGATGTGGATACGATTGCAATGCCGAGGCCGTTCATAACCTTAGGCATATCCTCGCAGTTTGAATAGATACGAAGACCGGGCTTAGATACTCTGCGAATACCGTGAATAACCTTTGCCTTGCCCTGCTCGTACTTAAGAGTGATTCTGATTACACCCTGCTTGCCGTCCTCGATAACGGATACGGCCTTGATGTAGCCCTCTTCAAGAAGAATATCAGCGATTGCCTTCTTCATATTGGAAGCGGGAACATCTACTGTTTCGTGCTTTGCATTACTAGCGTTTCTGATTCTAGTAAGCATATCTGCGATTACGTCTGAAATTTGCATTTTAATTTCCTCCTTAATGCAAGTAACCAAGCTTGCTGCCGCATAATATTGCGACCGCCTTTCGGTGGTTAAACACCCATGTGGGTGTTTCCTTCCGATAGATTGGAGTGAATACTTAGTATTGTATTCAGTTTGTTTTTTATTTTTTGCCCTTTCGGGATTTCGGTAATTTAATTACCAGCTTGCCTTCTTTACGCCGGGGATTTCACCGTTGTAAGCAAGCTCACGGAAGCAGATACGGCAGATACCGTACTTACGAAGGTAAGCGTGGGGTCTTCCGCAGATCTTGCAGCGATTGTATTCTCTTGTGGAGAACTTCTGCTTCTTCTGCTGCTTAAGTACCATAGATTTCTTAGCCATTTCTTAGCCTCCCATTATTTAGCAAAGGGTGCGCCCATAAGTGTGAGCAACTCTTTTGCTTCTTCGTCTGTGGTTGCTGTTGTAACGAATGTGATATCCATACCACGGATCTTATCTACCTTATCGTACTCGATTTCGGGGAAGATAAGCTGTTCCTTGATACCCATGGAGAAGTTACCGCGGCCGTCAAAGCCGTTACCGTTGATACCCTTAAAGTCACGAACTCTGGGAAGAGCGAATGTGAAGAGCTTATCCATAAACTCGAACATTCTCTCGCCACGAAGTGTAACCTTAACGCCGATCTTTACGCCCTCACGGAGCTTAAAGTTAGCAACGGACTTTCTTGCGTATGTGGGAACTGCCTTCTGACCTGTGATAAGTGTAATTTCGTCAATGATGTTATCGATAACCTTTGCGTTATCCTTTGCATCACCTGCGCCAACGTTGATAACGATCTTGTTGAATCTCGGAATCTGCATGGAGCTCTTATAAGCGAACTTGCTCATAAGTGCAGGGGCAACTTCATTCTTGTATACTTCTGTAAGTCTAGCCATCTTTAGTTACCTCCTTAGATTTCCTTGCCGCATTTAGCGCAAACGCGGATCTTCTTACCGTCAACAACGGTATACTTTGCTCTTACGCCCTTGCCGTTCTTCTCACACTTGGAGTTAGAGCAAACGAGCTGAACCTTGGACGCATAAATTGCGCCTTCAACCTCAAGAATGCCACCGGTTTCGCCCTGTCTTCTGGGCTTTGTGTGCTTCTTAACGATGTTAACACCCTTAACAATAACCTTGCCTTCTTCGGGGCTAACTGCCAATACTTTACCAACAGTATTCTTATACTTACCGGAGAGTACGATGACAGTATCGTCTACTTTTACATGAACATTATTAGCCATTTTCATCTACCTCCAATTAAAGTACTTCAGGTGCAAGAGAAAGAATCTTTGTGTATTCCTTCTCACGGAGCTCTCTTGCCACAGGGCCAAAGATACGAGTTCCTCTGGGTGTCTTGTCTTCCTTAATAATAACTGCTGCGTTCTCATCGAACTTGATGTAAGAACCGTCTGCACGGCGAAGACCCTTTGCGCTTCTTACAATTACAGCCTTAACTACGTCGCCTTTCTTAACAATGCCGCCGGGAGCAGCCTTCTTAACTGCGCATACTACAACGTCGCCGATATTAGCATATCTTCTGCCTGTACCGCCGAGTACTCTGATGCACATAAGCTCCTTAGCGCCTGTGTTATCGGCAACCTTCATATAACTCTGTTGCTGAATCACTTTTTTATCCTCCTAATAAGGTTTCCCTGAATTTCGGCACATACTTTACTCGATGTACCCTCATAAAGGATCAATTATTTTGCTTTTTCGATGATCTGAACAAGTCTCCATCTCTTTGTCTTGGAGAGGGGTCTTGTTTCCATTACTTCAACCTTGTCGCCAATGTTGCACTCATTCTTTTCGTCATGAGCGTGAATCTTTGTTGTACGCTTGATAATCTTGTTGTAAACCTTGTGCTTTACGTTATCCTGGATAGCAACAACTATTGTCTTATCCATCTTATCGCTTACAACGATACCAACTCTTGTCTTTCTCAAGTTGCGTGTTTCTGTCATAGCTCTCTATCCTCCACTTATGCGTTCTTCTCGTTGAGAATTGTCTTTACACGAGCAATGTCTTTCTTAACGTCTGCGATCTTGTGGGGGTTCTCGAGCTGGTTAATTGTGTTCTGGAAACGAAGGTTGAAAAGTTCTTCCTTAAGATCCTTAAGTTTCTTGTTCAACTCTTCAACAGACATTTTTCTGATATCAATAGTTTTCACAGCTTACTCCTCCACTTCCTCGATTTGCTCCTTGACAACAAACTTACATTTGATGGGGAGCTTGTGCATTGCAAGACGCATAGCTTCTCTTGCGATTTCTTCGGATACGCCGTTCATCTCGAACAATACTCTGCCGGGCTTAACAACGGCTACCCAATATTCGGGTGAACCCTTACCTGAACCCATTCGAGTTTCAGCGGGCTTTTCTGTAATAGGTTTGTCAGGGAATATCTTGATCCATACCTGACCGCCACGACGAATATATCTTGTCATAGCAATACGTGCTGCTTCAATCTGATTAGCTGTGATCCAAGCGGGCTCCATAGCTACCAAACCGTACTGTCCGTTTGATATTGTGTTGCCTCTTGTAGCCTTACCCTTAAGGCGGCCTCTCTGAACACGTCTGTATTTAACTCTCTTAGGCATTAACATTAGTGTTCGCCTCCTTCAGTAGTAGTCTTGGGAGCACGGGGTGCTCTGCGTGTATTATTACGGTCACCCTTGTTGTCTCTGTTGAATCTTCTTCTGGGTCTGTCTGTCTTTTCTTCTGTTGTCTTTACAACATCGGAGAGAACCTCACCCTTGTAGATCCAAACCTTAACGCCGATCTTACCGTAAGTTGTATTTGCTTCCCAGAAACCGTAGTCAATGTCGGCTCTGATTGTCTGAAGCGGAATTGTACCTTCGTGGTAGTGCTCTGTACGAGCGATTTCTGCGCCGCCAAGACGACCGCTGCAAGCGATCTTAATACCCTTAGCGCCGAGACGCATTGTTCTGCCGATAGCCTGCTTCATAGCACGGCGGAAGCCGATTCTTCTTTCAAGCTGGCTTGCAATGTTTTCAGCAACGAGCTGAGCGTCCATATCAACAGGCTTAACTTCAACTACATTAACAGCAGCCTTCTTGCCTGTAAGCTTTTCAACTTCCTCGCGGAGCTTCTCTATTTCAGAGCCGCCCTTACCGATGATCATACCGGGCTTTGCGCAGTGGATGAATACCTTTACGGTTTCATTGGAATCTCTTTCGATTTCGATCTTGGAGATGCCTGCTGCGAGGAGCTTGTTCTTGAGATGCTCTCTCAAGTTATAGTCGGATACAAGGATGTCGCCAAACTTTTCGTCAGAAGCGTACCATCTTGAATCCCAATTCTTGATTACGCCAACGCGCAATCCATGAGGGTTAACTTTCTGTCCCATTTCAGCGTCCTCCTTACTCTTTTTCTGCCACACAAAGTGTGATGTGGCTTGTTCTCTTCAATATTCTGTTTGCGCTTCCCTTACCTCTGGGCATAACTCTCTTGAGCATATGGCTTCCAGCTGTAACGTAGCACTGAGAAATATAAAGCTTTGATTTATCCATCTGATGATTTGTTTCAGCATTTGCTACTGCGCTCTTAAGGAGCTTCTCAAGGTACTCACAAGCTCTCTTGGGAGTGTTCTTAAGAATACCTGCTGCCAATTCAACGTCCTTACCGCGGATGAGGTCAAGAACGATCTGAACCTTGCGAGGAGCAATGCGAACATCTTTAAGGTATGCTTTTGCTTCCATTGTGATGTGAGCCTCCTATTATTTACCGTTATTGGATGTTTTAGATCCTGCATGACCCTTGAAGGTTCTGGTAAGAGCAAACTCACCGAGCTTGTGACCTACCATGTCTTCAACTACATATACGGGAACGTGCTTCTTGCCATCGTGAACAGCGATTGTGTGTCCAACGAATTCGGGGAATATTGTGGAAGAACGTGACCAAGTCTTGATAACCTTCTTTTCGTTCTTTGCGTTCATAGCCTCGATGCGGTTGAAGAGCTTTTCTTCTACATAAGGCGCTTTTTTCAAACTTCTGCTCATTGTTCTCTCCTCCCTTATCTGCCGTTTCTGCGCTTAACGATGTACTTGTTGGTTCTTGCCTTCTTATCTCTTGTCTTAAGACCGAGAGCAGGCTTGCCCCAAGGTGTTACAGGACCGGGACGGCCAATAGGTGACTTACCTTCACCACCACCATGAGGGTGATCGCAGGGGTTCATTACAGAACCGCGAACTGTGGGACGGATACCCATGTGACGTGTCTTACCAGCCTTACCGATTTTAACTGTGTTGTGCTCGATGTTACCGATCTGACCGATTGTTGCCTTGCAGTCAAGTCTTACGAGACGAACTTCACCGGAGGGAAGACGAACCTGAGCCATGCCGTTCTCCTTAGCCATAAGCTGTGCCTGAGCACCTGCAGAACGAACAAGCTGACCGCCCTTACCGGGGTAAAGCTCAATGTTGTGAATGATTGTACCTACGGGGATGTTCTCAATAGGAAGTGTGTTACCGGGCTTGATATCAGCCTCAGCGCCTGTTGAAAGAACGTCGCCGTCTGTTACTCCGTAAGGAGCGATTACGTAGCTCTTGTTACCAGCTTCATCCTGAAGAAGAGCGATGTAGGATGTTCTGTTGGGGTCGTACTCGATACCAACAACAGTTGCATTACCCTCAGCTCTCTTGAAATCGATGAGTCTGTACTTCTGCTTGTTTCCGCCACCCTGGTGACGAACTGTGATCTTACCGTAGTTGTTACGGCCGGAGTGTTTCTTCTTTGTTTCGATCAAAGACTTTTCAGGAGTAAACTTTGTTACTTCATCAAAGGACGCTACCGACATATGTCTTCTTGACGGTGTGGTAGGCTTGTATTTCATTGTTGCCATGTTAACTTCCTCCCACTATCAGTTCAAGCCGTTAAAGAACTCGATTTCCTTAGAAGAAGCTGTAAGTGTTACGATAGCCTTCTTCCACTCAGCTGTGTAGCCGAAGTGATAACCAAGTCTTTTCGGTTTTTTCTTCATATTAATTGTATTAACCTTAGCAACCTTTACGTTGAAGATCTCCTCAACTGCAGCTGCGATTTCAGGCTTTGTTGCATTCTTTGCAACCTGGAATGTGTATCTCTTTGAAGATATACCATCCATAGATTTCTCTGTGATAATCGGTTTAATGATTATGTCATGAGCAAATTTCATTATGCGTATACCTCCTGCAATTTTTCAACGGCAGCCTGAGCAAATACGATTGTATTGCAGTTGAGGATGTCGTATGTGTTAATTGTGTTTGTATAAGCTACCTTAACGCCTGCGATGTTGGAAAGGCTCTTAACAACCATAGCGTTGGGAGCGTCAAGAACTACAAGGCTCTTCTTGCCTGCGCCGATAGCGGAAAGCATAGCAACCATTGTCTTTGTCTTGTATTCTGTTGCTGCGATAGAATCAACAACGATCATTTCGTTATTAGCAACCTTGGAGCTGAGAGCGCTGAAGAGAGCGATCTGCTTAACCTTCTTGTTCATCTTGGTTGCATAGGAGCGGGGCTTAGGACCGAGAGCGATACCGCCGTGTGTCCACTGAGGAGATCTTGTAGATCCCTGACGTGCTCTACCTGTACCCTTCTGTCTCCAGGGCTTACGTCCGCCGCCGGAAACTTCGCTTCTTGTAAGAGTTGACTGAGTACCCTGTCTCTGGTTAAGAAGGTATGCTCTAACTGCTGCATGGAGGACAGCCTCGTTTACGTCAGCGCCGAAAATCATATCGGACAATGCGATTTCGCCAACCTGAGCGCCAGTCATATTTACAACTTTAATGTTTGGCATTTTCTATTCCTCCTTTGACTTATGCTTTAACGCTGTTTCTGAGAACTACGATACCGTTGCGAGCACCGGGAACTGCGCCCTTAACTGCGATAAGGTTCTTTTCAGCGTCTACTTTAACTACTTCAAGGTTAAGTACTGTAAGCTTTTCGTTACCGTACTGACCTGCCATTTTCTTGTTTTTGAATACTCTTGAAGGTGTTGAGTTAGCACCCATAGAACCAACCTGACGGTGGATAGGACCTGTACCGTGTGTTGCCTGAAGCATGTGGTGACCCCATCTCTTAACTGCGCCTGAGTAACCGTGACCCTTTGTAATGCCTGTAATGTCGACCTTGTCGCCTGCTGCGAAGGTATCGGCTGCTATTACATCGCCTACGTTGTAATCAGCTGCGTTGTCAAATCTGAATTCCTTAAGGTGTTTCTTAGCAGGAACTCCTGCTTTCTCAAAGTGACCCTTGAGAGGCTTGTTTACGTGCTTGGGAGATGCATCCTCAAAACCAAGCTGTACGGCATTGTAGCCGTCTGTTTCGGTAGTTTTCTTCTGCGCTACCACGCAAGGACCGGCCTCGATAACTGTTACAGGGATTACTGCGCCGTTGTCAGCGAAGATCTGTGTCATACCGAGCTTCTTACCGATAATTCCTTTTTTCATTTTTGCTTCCTCCATAAATTTAAGGTTATTGGTTAACGGTTTGTCTTAGTCGGAGCCGCCGACCCGTTAACTTGACCTCTCCGTCATCATAGTGCGTATTAAGTGGAATTTGCGCTCTACTGTGCGGTTGGGTTTGGCTTTTTCGTTGAATTAAAGCTTAACTTCGATTTCAACGCCTGCAGGGAGTTCAAGGCCCATAATAGCATCAGCAACCTTCTTTGAGGGCTTGATGATCTCGATGAGTCTCTTGTGTGTACGCTGCTCAAACTGCTCACGGCTATCCTTATACTTGTGCACAGCACGAAGGATTGTGATAACTTCCTTCTCTGTGGGAAGCGGAATAGGACCGGATACTGTAGCACCGTTTCTCTTCGCTGCATCTACGATCTTTTCAGCTGTAGCGTCAACCAACTTGTGGTCGTAGCCTTTGATTCTTACTCTGATCTTCTCGTTTACTGCCATTTTGCTTTCCTCCTTATTTAATATAGAACTTTTACGGGGACATTTGCTCTACACCGTCCCGTGTGTTTCCATCACCCACTTAACAAAACCGAACCAATCGCCTCGTGGCGAGCCAGTTCGGATAAATGCAAGCAAGTGATCTGCCTCGGTTTTACCAAGGGGAAGACGCACCCGACCTCACATTTGCTGCCGTGTGAATCAACGCGCTCCACGAAAATTCCCTACGAGTACCATAGCAGTGAGGCACCGTAGCAACCTTTCGCTTCTCCGTGCGTTAAGCCTTGATATTTTACCATATATATATAGAAATGTCAATATGCTACGAAAAATTTTTTCTTTGGTTTTCGTCAAACGCCAAATCAAAACCGTCATTTTTGTGCAATATCACGAATTTCACGCTAAAAATCCGCATTTTAAAGCCATTTTTTCGCGATATTCGGTCAAATATTTTTCAAAAAACTGTAAAATTTCGTATACTTGCACAAATTGGCATATAGTTGCACAAAATTTTCCTTCATTTTTTATTTAATATATATAAAGGGCGGAGTTTCGCCCCGCCCAACAGCTATTTAATATAGTTTCTTATCTTTTCAAAGCATTTGTTCAAGGAATCAAAGTCTACAACTCCGTTCACATCGTAGGAGGTAGCCTCAACCGTAAAAGAGCTATTGTATCCGGAAGCCCTTATTGCCTCAAAAAACCGATTAAAATCTATATGCCCCTCTCCCATATGCAGTGTTTTAAGATTTTTCCAATCCTTATATCCCCCCGCATAATCATTTATAT